>JACZJL010000122.1 GCA_014860585.1 Bacteroidales bacterium
GGCAGGTGATGCTATCACTGACAACCAACCCGGAATTTGGTCACATAACTACCTTTGGAGGACACCCGGTATGTGCCGCCGCCGCGTTGGCTAACCTTGAAGTGCTCACAGGTGAACCGGATATTATTGAGCAAGTTGAAACAAAAGGTAAGATGTACGAGGAAGCATTGAGCAACCATAGTTTAGTGAAGGCAATCCGACGCAAGGGGCTCTTAATGAGTGTTGAACTAAATACTGAGTTGCAGAATCAAAAAGTCATGCAGCTATTGTTAGCCAACGGTTTGGTGACCGATCCCTTCTTCTTTATGCCACAAGCTTTTCGCATCGCTCCTCCCCTAACTATTACTATTAGTGAGATAGAATTAACCATTGAATTGATCATTAAGTCATTAGACGAACTTTCATCAGTTTGCTAAAACTATACACTCCTCTGCAATTCGTATCTTTTATTACTTAAATTTGCAACTGGGTTATTCATTTGGTTTCGATGCATCAAATCAAAATTTTTCTTATCACAATCATTTAATCTAAAAACATGATTATGAAAATCTTGACTTTCCTTTTCAGCGCTTTTGTAAGCTTTATCCTGATTACCGGTTGCAAACCAGGTACTGACTCTATAGAAATGAGCGATCCGGCGCGCTATGAAGGGCTGGTGGCAGGTTACACATCGGGCGTTGTGTCATCGGGAACGACGGTTCAGGTATTGTTGGCAAAGCCTATCGAAGGCTTTCAGCCAGGAACGGAATTGCCTTCAGGCGTTTTGTCTTTTAAGCCAGCAATTAAAGGCAAAGCTGTAGTTGAAGATGCGCATTCCATTTTAATCAAACCGGAGATGCCACTTCGACAGGGGCAACAGTATGAAGCCACAATACACCTCAGTAAGCTGTTTGAAGTGCCGGATGAGTTGAAGACGTTCATTTTTAAATTTCAGGTTATTACTCAGGATTTCACGGTATTTAGCGGAAGGATGGTCAGCACCGAATCAGTTGACCAAAGTCTTTACCGTTACGAAGGCAAGATTCTTACTGCAGATGTGATGGGTATTGAGGAAGTATCGAAGCTAATCAGGGCAAACTCGCCTCAGCACAATTTCGAGGTGAAAGTAAGCGCTGAAGGATTGAACACTTTCGTTTATTTGATTGAAGGTATTCCACGCATGGAATTGGGTTACGAAATGGAGATTTCATGGGATGGTAAGCCGTTGAATATTGAAAAGCAGGGAAGTTTTATAATAGAAGTTCCTTCCGTTAATGAGTTCGAACTGTTAAGCTTTGAAGTAAATCAAGCTGATCAATCGGTAGTGCTTACTTTCTCGGATCCGTTGGATAACAATCAACAAATCAGTGGTTTGATCAGAATTGAAAATTTTGATGATGTTCGCCTTTCACGAAGCGGCGCTATGGTTACCCTTTTTCCAAATCAACGTTTGCAGGGAGAGCAGCGCATAATTATTGACGGATCAGTCAGAAGCCGGGAAGGGATTGCAATCGGTGAAACCCTTCAGGTGATCATCGCCATGGAAGCCCTTAAGCCACAGGTAGAAATCATTGGAAATGGGAACATTGTGCCCGACTCGAAGGGGCTGATTTTGCCGTTCAGGGCAGTGAGCCTCAATGCTTTGGATGTAACGGTTTACAAAATATTTGCTGACAATGTGCGGCAGTTTTTCCAAACCAATCAGATCAGCACCGGCTACAGCCTTAATTATGTGGGAAGGCCTGTTTTTATGAAAACCGTTCGATTTGATCAAAATACCGATAATGACCTTTCGCAGTGGAACGCTTTCTCGGTGGATTTAACAGAGATGGTGCGCAAAGACCCGATGGCCATTTACCAGGTTAAATTTTCGTTTAAAAAAGATTATGCAAGATACGATTGTCTAGGTGCAGATGAATCCGAGGACGTTGAGCAAATAGAGCTGAGCGAGGCTGAGCAGGATTTCTGGGATGGAAACTCTTCCTGGTATAACGACTGGCCTGCAAACTGGAACTGGAGGGAGCGGGACAATCCCTGCAATGAATCTTATTATACGTATGAGCGATTCCCAACAAGAAACATCATCGCCAGTAACCTCGGAATTTTGGCCAAATCAGCCGATAACCGGAACTATTGGGTAATGGTTACCGACCTTTTGACTACTGCTCCCGTCGGCGAAGCAAAGGTTGAATTTTTCAACTTCCAGCAGCAAAAGTTGGGAGAAGTTACTACTTCATCAACAGGAATGGCTGACATTATGCTTGATAACGCTCCTTACCTGATTTCGGCAACACAGGGAAATCAAAAGTCATGGTTACGGGTTGACAACGGATCGTCGCTCTCGCTCAGCAATTTCGATGTATCGGGAAACGAAGTACAAAAAGGGATCAAGGGGTTTATTTATGGAGAGCGCGGGGTCTGGAGACCGGGCGATACACTGTTTTTAACCTTTGTGATGGACGACATCGGCAAGAAATTGCCTTCCAACCATCCTGTTCTTTTCGAGCTTTTTGATGCACGTGGAAACATGGTGCACAAACAGGTGAAAACAGAAGGGGTTGATAACTTTTATACCTTCATTACACCAACAAAATCAGAAGCCCCTACTGGTAATTGGAAGGTTAAGGTGAGTGTGGGCGGAGCTATTTTTGAGCGCCGGTTGAAGGTGGAAAATGTAAAGCCTAACCGATTGAAAATGGACCTTAATTTCAACAAGGAGGTTCTTTTTGCGGGCGATAATTCCCAGCAGGGGCAGCTCAGGTCGGACTGGCTTCACGGCGCACCGGCCGCAGGTTTGAAAGCCGAGGTGAACCTTAAATTATTTCAGAGCAATTACCAGTTTAAGGGCTACGAGAAATTTACCTTCGGCGACCCTACCAAAAGTTATTACCCGACTGAGAATATCATTTTTTCCGGACAGTTGAATGCAAAAGGAACAGCTGACATTCCGCTCACACTGGAAACCAACACCTGGGCGCCCGGGATGCTGAATGCCGTGTTCACAACCCGTGTTTTTGAGAAGGGCGGGGATTTCAGTACCGATGTATTCACTATGCCATTTGCCCCTTTCAGGAATTTTACAGGCTTGCACATACAGGGTGTGAAGGAGAGACGAACCCTGCTTGAAACAGACACAGACCAGGTGATTGAGGTTGCCACGCTGGATTATACCGGGAATTTGGTTTCGCTGAATAACCTCGAAATGACTGTTTACAAACTTTCGTGGCGCTGGTGGTGGGGCGCCGACAGCGACAACTTAGCCGGTTGGGTGAGCGGACAGGGCTCGGAGGTGGTCAAACGGCAGAATTTTAATACGGTGAACGGCAAAGCCAAACTTACTTTCAGGGTGGATTATCCCGACTGGGGAAATTACTTTGTCAAAATCTACGATCCGGCTGGAAAGCACTCGTCCGGGATGATCGTGTACTTTGACTGGCCTTCTTCCTACAGCCGCCAAGGAAGACAAAATCCATCGGCTGCAACTATGCTTTCATTTTCGGTAGATAAAGAAAAATATGCGCCGGGAGAAAAAGCTCAGGTAACATTCCCTTCATCAGCCGGCGCCAGGGCAATGCTGACCATTGAAACGGGAACCGGAATACTAAGTAACCAATGGGTAGATTGCCATTCAGGTGAAACTACTGTTGATCTTGATGTCACCGGCGAAATGGCGCCCAATGTTTATGTTTACATCACCATGATCCAACCGTATGCTCAAACAGCCAACGACCTGCCAATCCGGATGTATGGAGTTATCCCTGTCATGGTTGAAGATCCCGAAACCGTCCTCCTGCCCCAGATCAAAACACCCGAAAGCATAAGGCCTGAAAGTGAATATACCATTAAAATTTCTGAGAAGCAAAGCCGTGCAATGACCTATACCATTGCCATTGTTGATGAAGGGTTGTTGGGATTAACCCGCTTTAAAACCCCTGATCCATGGCAGAGTTTTTATGCGCGCGAAGCCCTTGGAGTAAAAACCTGGGATCTGTATGATGATGTGCTTGGCGCTTATGGAGGGCAGTTACAGAAAATCCTTGCCATTGGTGGCGATGATGCCCTGGCCAATTTGGACGATCAGAAAGCCAACCGCTTCAAGCCTGTGGTCACCTTTGCAGGGCCATTTACCTTGAAAGCCGGTCAGGAAGCAGTGCACAAATTCAACATGTCAAACTACATCGGAGAAGTGAGAGTGATGGTGATTGCCGGGAAAGATGGCGCTTGGGGAACTGCAGATAAGTCAATTCCGGTAAAACAACCCTTGATGCTTCTGCCAACACTTCCGCGCGTGCTCAGCCCACAGGAGGAGGTTAGCCTGCCGGTCAGCGTGTTTGCAATGGATAAGAGCATCAAAGAGGTTTCGGTGAAAGTGAAGACAGAAGGCCCAATCCAATTATCCGGAACAGAACAACAGCAACTTACTTTTGATGATGCAGGCGAAAAAATGGTATATTTTAAAATGAAAGCTTCTGACCGGAAAGGGATGGCTAAAATATTCACTGAAGCCCGGTCAGGTAATGAAACTGCGTCAGCATCCATCGAAATTGAGGTCGTGCATCCCAACCCCTATATTTCTAAAGTTGAAAACTACGCGATGGCTCTGGGGGAACAAAAGTTGATCAACATGAAGTTTCACGGAATTGAAGGAACCAATTCAGGGAAAATCTCCATTTCCGGCCTTCCCTCATTTGACCTCGAAAAAAACATTCATTTTCTCATCCATTACCCATATGGCTGTCTCGAGCAAACGATTTCATCGGCACTTCCGCAACTTTTCCTTGAAGATGTAATGATACTGACTGAAGAACAGAAAAAGCAGACCGACCGTAACATAAGGGCTGCCATAAAAAAATTGCAGTCTTACCGCATGGGTAACGGGCGGTTTTCTTACTGGCCGGGTATGAATTATATATCTGACTGGAGCTCGGTTTATGCTGGTCATTTCATGGTATTGGCCGGCCAAAAGGGGTACATCGTTTCTAATAACCTCGCCAACGAATGGATGGACCATCAGTCAAAATTAGCCCTGCAGTTCGATCCAAACTCTGCAACACTGAATTTTTATTCGAACACCCTTACACAGGCTTATAGACTCTATGTTTTGGCATTAGCCGGAAGGCCTGCTTTTAGTGCGATGAACCGGTTAAGGGAGTTACCGTTGTTAACCAGGGAGGCCGGTTGGCGCCTTGCAGCTGCTTACGCCATGGCCGGAAGACCTGAGGTGGCTGAAATGCTCATCGGGCAAGCAGAGAAAACTAATCCTGCAGTTTATAGTGGTTACGACGAAACTTTTGGATCATCACTGCGCGATCAGGCCATGATCCTCGAAACCATGGTGCTGATTAACGACAAACAGCGTGCATTTTCATTGATCAACCGAATGGCATCGCAATACAAATCCAATTCTATGACCACTCAAACGGCTGCTTTCTGCATCTACAGCATCTCCCGTTATGCGAAAATGACGGGCGCCGACAACATGCTATCATTCAGTTACACGCTCGACGGCAAAACGGAAAACATCGTTTCTGAACAGCCTGTTTTTATCATTGATTTGGGAAAAATTACACAAACTGAAAAAGCGTTCACCTTTAAGAATACAGCGAACGGTGATCTGTTTGTGACCACCACAGCCATTGGTCAGCCATCTTATGGTGCTGAGGAAACAACAGCCGAAAACCTTAAGATGACCATCAGTTATTTAACCATCGACGGTAAACCGCTCAATATAGACCAAATAAAGCAGGGGACCGATTTAGTCGCTGAGATCAGGATCACTAACCCCGGCTTATCAGGCGATTATAAAAACATGGCGTTGAGTTTTACTACTCCTTCAGGTTGGGAGATTTTAAACAAAAGAGTGCAGGATATACAGTCAGTAAAAAGTGAAAGTCCATACATCTACCGTGATATCCGTGATGATCGTGTAGACACATTTTTCGACCTTGGTGTAAATCAGACGGCCACCTTCCGCATTGAGATGAATGCCGCGTATGCAGGAAAATTCTATCATCCGGCTGCGAGTTGCCAGGCAATGTATGATCCTTCTGTTTATGCTGTCGAAAAAGGAAGATGGGTCGAGGTTCTTCGATGATCCAATCAGAAGGATAGTCAGGTAATTAGCATTTGCCAGGCTTGAAAAGAAAGATCAGATTCTAATTTAATTAAAACAGGCTTTTTTGATGTGGCGTAAATTCTTAAAACTGATCAATGATGAACTTGGCTGGAAGCCAGGACGCTCGCTGATAGCGGTTGTCATGTTTTTATCGCTGGTGCTGGCAGTCAGGCAATTTTTGCCACCTTACCGGTTTAATCAGCCAATGAGCACAGTGGTGCTGGATTGCAACGGGCAACTGCTGGGTGCGCAGATCGCTGCTGATGGACAATGGCGTTTTCCGGCTTCGGATGATGTTCCTGAAAAGTTTAAAACCTGCCTGTTACAATTTGAGGATCAGTATTTCTACCGTCATCCGGGGTTTAACCCGCTGGCATTGGCAAGGGCCGCTTTTCAGAATGTGATGGCCGGTAAAATTGTGAGTGGCGGCTCTACCATTACCATGCAGGTGATCAGGCTCTCGCGAAAAGGAAAATCGAGAAATGTCAGGCAAAAAGTGATTGAAATATTTCTGTCTGTTTATTCAGAAGTGAGATTCACTAAAGAGCGAAATCTCAGGCAATATGCATCATCAGCGCCATTTGGTGGTAATATCGTTGGACTGGAAGCTGCAGCATGGCGCTATTTTGGCAGAAGCCCCGAAAACCTCTCGTGGGCTGAGGCGGCTTGCCTTGCAGTGTTGCCCAATGCTCCGGCTCTTATCCATCCCGGCAGAAACCGTGACGCCCTCGTGCAGAAGCGAAATAATTTGCTGGGAAAGTTGTTGAGAAAAGGCATCATCGACCAGATAACCTACGAACTTGCCATCGAAGAAGCCATACCTGAAAAGCCGCAGCCTTTACCCGCCGGTGCAATGCATCTTGTGAGCAGGATGAATCTGAATGAAGCAGGACAACAAATTACTACCACCATTGATTTGGACTTGCAGACCAAAGTAAGCCAGGTAGTTGACCGACACCACCACATGTTAGCTGGGAACCGGATTTTCAACGCAGCTGTATTGGTGCTAAAAGTGACGAGCGGTGAGGTGGTGGCTTATGTTGGAAATACAAAACCAACTTTTCCGGGCGACCACGCCAACCAGGTGGACATCATTCAGCGCCCCCGCAGCAGTGGCAGCCTGCTAAAACCCTTCCTTTTCGCCGCAATGCTAAGTGAGGGGGAGGTATTGCCCACTGCGCTGGTGGCAGATATTCCAACAACAATCAGCAGCTTTACACCAAAAAATTTTGAAGTTACCTATGATGGCGCTGTTCCAGCCCGCGAAGCGTTGATCCGTTCGTTGAATATCCCGGCAGTCCGGATGTTGAGTAGTTATGGTCAGTCAAGATTCTGGGGTGTTTTGCAGGAAGCCGGTTTTTCCACCATCGATCGCCCAGCCGAACATTATGGACTTTCGTTGATTCTTGGTGGCGCCGAAGTTACCTTGTGGGATGCCTGCGCTGCTTACCAGGCAATGGCAAAAAAACTATTGGAATTTGATGGTCAACATCATCTTCAGCGCAACCCTATCACCAGTCCGATTTTGGTTAAAGATGAAATTTCGCCGGTGGTCATTGATCTCAAAACCCTCGATGAAGCAGCGATTTTCCTTACTCTGGATGCCATGAAGTCAGTCCGCCGTCCCGATGCGGAGGCAGGCTGGGAATCGTTCCTGAATTCCCATTCCATTGCCTGGAAAACGGGAACCAGTTTTGGTTTCAGGGATGCCTGGGCAGTAGGTGTTACTCCGGATTATGTGATTGGCGTGTGGGTGGGTAATGCCGATGGTGAAGGCCGCCCCGGATTGATCGGTGTGTTCACTGCTGCACCTCTAATGTTTGACGTGTTCAGCTTATTGCCAAATTCAGGGAAATGGTTCAATCCACCTTACGACAAGATGGAACATATTTCAGTCTGCAGGCAAAGCGGGATGCGCCCTTCACCGCATTGTGACGAAACAGACAGCATTTGGGTAAATCAGGCTGGTTTAAACACAACACCCTGCCCCTACCACAAACCCATTCACCTTGATGATGAAGAAAAATACCGCGTGACAGCAGACTGCTATCCGCCTGGAAAGATCGTCACCCGCTCATGGTTTGAGCTACCTCCGGCAATGGCTTGGTACTATAAATCGAAGAATCCGTTTTATCGAAGCTTACCAGCCTGGCTGCCGGGTTGCCAGCCGGCGGATGAAAACCCAATGCAACTGGTCTGGCCCGACAAGCCTTCCAAAATCCTCGTTCCCCGTGAATTGGATGGTAAGATGGGCGAAGTCATTTTTGAGATGGTCCACTCCCAACCCACAGCTGAGATCTTCTGGTATCTCAACAACGAATTTCTTGGTACTACCCGCAACATCCACAAAAAAGGAATCCAACCCCCGCCAGGCCATCATCAACTGGTATTGATGGATGAAAATGGAAATATTTTTACTCAAGCCTTTGAGATAGTGAGCCGATAAAGTATCGCTGCCGATTACACTTTCAAAATAGTCCAATTTCGTCTTTGCCTAAATGACTTATTTTCAAGTATCATTGGCATTATCCATTTTGAAATTAGAAAATGGATTTGGATCATTTTGCGATTACAATTGATATACATTTCCGGAAAACAAAAACAGGTGCTATTTCCTCAAGAATTAACACCTGCTTTCAATTGGTGGTTTGGCTAAGCGGCTACTCCGCAAATTTTGCAATTTTACCGATCTGCAACTGGTTAAGATAATCGGTAACTGTTTTTTCGTCAGCGATACCTGTAGTGTTGAAGGTGAATAATGTGCTCCCAATCGGGATTTGCGCATTATAGCTCACAACGCCTTCGGTGTCTTTGCTTTTGGTGAGCATCCCGCGGTAGTTGTCCACCTTAATTCGTTTTTGGTTAGGATCGGTAACCATGATGGCGGGAAGCGACATGAAAGCATTGATACTGGTAATTAACGGGGAATCGCTCATGATTTCAATGGATGCGTTGGATTTCTCGCTTGCATACCTGCGATTGATAAACAACCCGGCAAACAGCGCGGTAGTTCCTGTTACATTGTCGTCGGTATCCAATTTGGTCATATCGCCAAGCTGTGTGGGAAGCATTTCAAGTACTTCGCGGCCAATGGCCTGGTTGATGAATTGCAGGGCTTCCTGCAGGGCAAAACGCGCGTTTTCAAGGTTACCCGATTTGTATTCAGATTGTGCTTCGCTGAGTTTTTCGTTTACATCCTGTGCCTGAAGGTTTAATCCGAGTGCTAATATGCATATGATGGTGAATATCTTTTTCATGTCTATTGTTCTCCCAATTCTTTTTTGATTTTATCAATATCGATTTTTTCAGCAGCGCTGATGATATCCGCTTCATTGTCGAAGTTGATGCCTTCGACAGCCAGAAGCGATGTCTGGCCAAAAGGAACAGTCAGTTTGTATCCTGAATATTCGTCGTACTCAAGAAGGCCGCGGTATTCATTTACTTTCACTGTTTTATGATTCTGGTCGGTTGAGGAAGTACCATAAGCACCGCCGGCCACGAGGTACATGTTGGCAGCGGCAAGCAGACCGGAGTCATTGCCAATCATTATTTTGAGTTCTTTGTCTTTGTGGCGGTAATAACGTTCAATGACCAGTCCGACAAAACCAATTCCTGAACTGGTAACAAGGTCTTCTTCAGCAATCATTGGAAGGTCGTTGATGGTCTCGGGCAGCCCTTTGAGAATCTTATCGCCGATTTCCAGTTCGATACCGAGGATGGCTTGTCGCACCGCAAAGCGGGAGTCGGTAAAGTTTTTCCCGTCGTAAGCAGTCTCCGCATCCTTAATATTGGCTATCACATCAGGCGCGGTGTTGGTAAGCCCTTCGCCGCGCGTGTTGGAAGGCCGGTTTTCGCCTGAGCGGCTGCCGCTTTTTTCGCTTTGCGCAGATTCAGGGGTTTCCACTGCTTTTTCAGTTTGAAAGACTTTGTCCACCGCTTTGTCCACTGCGGCGTCCTCAACTTTGTTCTTGAACTTTCTGATTACACCTTGCGCCTGTAATGGTTGGATCGCCATTCCACCCACAAGAAGTGTGATGCAGAGCATAATTCCAATTTTTCTCATGATGCTTATTTTTATAGGTTGGTTAATTTTTCTGAACGCAAAAGTAATGCTTTATCCCGATATGTTTGGAGGTTAATGGTGCAGAAATAATGTACACTTAAAAGTTTTAAGCATGAACACCTGAATGGAGTCTCATTAGAAGCCCGTGAAATGACTAATAATAATGTGTTTCAACGATCGGCTGCCACAGTTTTCGGTAGTCTTCGGAAGTTGTACCCGGACAAAGTGATGCGAAAATGCAGGTTTCATGATCATCCAGTTCGATGATCTGGCTCAGGGTACATGGTTCTTTTTCACACTGATGATCGTGGCAAAGCGTGGAGTTGTTACAACAACTGCGGCCAAGCGACCAGAAATAATCGTTCATCCGTGTAACCGGGTGCCCTGACAATTTGGCGATTAACTTGAAAGCTTGTATGCAATAGCTTCTGATGGGTTCGTCGGTGGATAGAGGTTTCCGTTCGATCAGTTTACGGCGAAGTGCCTGATCGGTTATTTCCACGCAGCCCGTTCTCATCAGCACCCGTTGCATGTGATAATCCATGATCGGGATAAAATTTTCCGGGTCGTTCATCTGGATTAAATCAGCATCCATTAACAATTTGATGAGAAATGTTGATTTTTTCTGCAGGGGATCACTGAAGGCTTCCATCTTTGGCAGTATTTCATAAAGCCCTTTGCCTTCGTTGATCAGAAAGCCTTTTGATTCGTTGAAAAGATGAACAACCGAACCCTGAAATCCTGATGTTAAAAACCTGCCAGCGTCCAACATCAATTCAGCACGTTCTTCAAGGCGATCAAGCGAGCAGTTTTCAGGTTGCTCATCATGAGTAAACCAGACTTTGAGCTGATTACAGATCTCAGTGATAGAACTGCTTACGATAAAATCCGGATTAAGTAGTGGCGCCTCAACTTTTGCCATTTGTAAAAATACATGCTCGATGAAGTCCCAACCCCAAAGATTGAGACCCGGATGATGTAAAGAATAGGTGTGATGACAAATGGCTACGGCAAAGAAGTGCATCCTGAATTTTATTTCAGGATCAGCATCAAAAGTGAGGTATTCACGCCGGTAAAAATCCTGCCGCGGATTGAGATGACGGATCACTTCCGCAACCTTGTGGCACTGATCAACAGAAAGTTTTACGGATTCTTTCATTTCCTTTGGCATAAAAGAAAAATAAATTGAGAGTCAAAATTGCAATACCTTTTGCTCCGCGAATCTTAGCCTCATTTAATTAGCCCGCTTTCCTGCAGTGCGCTTTCCTGGATCATGATTTTATACCTGTCGAAAATGCTGATTTTAATCCATCCAAGTCGCTCATTATCCATGAAAACACCGATAAAAGCAACGGTTTCCTGAGGGAACGTATCGCAGTCGTTAAAATGTACATTGTATTCGTAAATCGTAGTATCACCTACCACTCCGACAAGCATCGGGTAGGAATGGGAGAAATACTGTGTAAGTGTAACTGTGTCGGAGTTGAAAGCATCGGATTTCCTGATAATCTCTCCTCTTTGAAGGGGTTTTATATTAAAATCCGGAGTAATTGCCAGCACAGTGTCCTTATCCTCTACCCGGTTGCACGTGTAGTTATGGATGAGGTACATCTCCCAGGTATTGGGGTAAAGCCCTTCCTGCACAATGGTATCCCTGTTGAGGAAGAGCGTGTCGGAAGTAAAAACTCCCAGCAATTTTGCTGAAGGATGAAGGCATCTGATCATTGACTTGGGAATCTGACCCATACCCGGCGAACCCCAAATTTCGCTCTGGAATTGTATATCGTCTGTTCCGTTAATGTCCAGATCGAGGTTAAATGTTACCGGATAGTGATAACCTCCTGCCAAAGTAGTATCATAATAATTAACGATCATATTCCTGCATTCACCTGCTGTAATTTCGGGAGCTGAAGACGTGTGCTCCTTTTCGCATGAATAAATGGCAAGCAATACCGTAAAAAGTAAAAATGTCTTTGAAGTTTTCATCAGCTCAGCGATCAGGAAAATTTTAAGCGAATTGAATTCGTAGGTTACTTTGGATAAGCTCCGAAAAATTTATTGAGAAACCGGTGAAATTTATGAATGGAACCGACCGGCTCTGCGAACATCAGGATACATTCTCGCTGAACCAGGTTAAGACCATTTTCCGTGGCATATTCAGCCGCTTCATCACTCTGAGCGCCCTGCTGCAGCCATATATGACGGATTTTTTTAGCATGGGTTTCCTTAACTATGGGTAACACCTTTTCGGGTTGGGTGCAAACAATTACCGCTGTTACCTCTTCAGGCAAGGTGGCTATGTCCCTGTAGCATTTTACCCCCTCAAATTCATGCAACTCCGGGTGTATGGGATAGAGATGATAGTCCTTTTTGTTTAACTCTTTAAAAATCGTATTGCCAAACTTCTGACTTTTTCTTGAAATTCCAACAATCGCAACGTGTTTTTGATACATGAAGGACTTAACTGACTCAAGATTTGATTTCTGGTTTTTTTGTGCCATATTCAGTTCTCAATTTTTTATGCAAACATAGAATTCTTTTCTGAAACGGTAACATACTCCTTCAAATCGTGGAAAATGGTTATTTTTACACCGTTTTTTAACAAAAATATTTTTTGAAATGAAGGTTGTTCAACGAGTTGAAGATGCCATCAATGCATCCAACATCAAAAAGGGAAGTATCATTTACACAGCAGGAAATGCAGCTACCCCGCAGGTTTTGCTGAGGCAGATTGCTTCGGACCCTGAAATCACCGACGCCCAGATGCTGAGTGTTTTACTGTTGGGAAATGTTGGCCATCTTTTTAGCCCTGAAACCTGTGAAAGGATCACCCACAGGGTGATATTTAACGGCCCGCATTCACGGGAAGCAATGAACACAGGGAAAGCGACCTATCAACTCATGCACCTGTCGGACATTCCCAGACAGATGAGGGAATATGTGAAGCCCAATGTGGTTTTTCTCTCAGTTGCCGGCCCCGACAATGGTGGAAATTTCAGCTATGGAACAACAGTAGAAGGGTGCAAAGGCGCCATTGATTCTGTAAAAGACAACGGCGGATTGGTGATCGTTGAGCGCAACGCCAAAATGCCCTTTATTATGGGCACAACAATTCATAAGTCTGAAATTGACTATCTCATCGATACCGACTATCACCTCCCTGTCAGCCCTGTGCACGAACCCGAAGAGCGTGCAAGGAGAATAGCAACAATCATTGCGGAGCTATACATCACCAATGGCTGCACGCTGCAATACGGGATAGGAGAAGTTCCCGAAGCCGTTACCGATGCAATCATTGATAAAGGGGTAAAAGATATCGGCATCCATTCCGAGTTGTTTGCTGATGCCATGAGAAGGCTTATTGAGCATGGCGTGGTTACCAACCGGTATTTACCTTTCAATTTCTCCACTGCAAGTATTTTTTTGGCCAACGATAAATTCGGCTACGACTGGATGAACTTCAACAGTTCGATCCAAAGCCGACCCTGTGATTTTACCAACTCCATCCCTGTCATTGCAAGCCTCCCAAAAATGATTGCCATCAACAGTGCCATTGGTGTTGACCTGCATAGTAATGTTTGGGCTGATTCGTTGAATGCAACGAAGATATACAGCGGCCTTGGCGGTCAGGCTGACTTTTTAAGGGGTTCGTACCTTTCAAGGGGGGGAGTTCCCATTATTGCCATGAAATCTACCACTTCAAACGGTGAGTCTAAAATTATGCTTAAATGCCCGGAAGGGATTACTACTTCAGCGATTTCTGCCGACCCGGTGACAATTGTGACCGAATACGGCGCCTTTAACCCGCGCGGCCTCAACATTGCCGAACACGCCGTTGGAATAGCCCACCTGGCCGAACCACGGTATCGCGAAAAACTCCTTAAGTATATCTATGAAAGTAAAGAATATCATAAACCCCCGGAAGCACTCCGCGACCGAACCCCAAGAGGATTTACACCTTATGAAGCCATAAAATCAACCAACTTCTTCTGATTGTAATTGAACACATCAACAAATATTATTAATTAACCAAATGAACTGGAAATGAAAAATTTAACTTTTTTAATCGTGCTAACAGCTTTCGCTATGATGCAATTTTCATGTACAAACCCCTCCCCTGTCTTAAATGATGAGGACCAGCGTGCAGGAATTATACCCCAGGGGGTTGATTTTGAACCACTTCCCGGCATCGATATGCAGGAAAAGTTGAACGAATTTGCTGAGTTTGAACTCACCTCAGACCTGAGTCACCTTACAGCCAGCGAACGTGAAATCCTGCCCTTGCTTTTTGAAGCCGCTCAGATTATGGAAGACCTTTACTGGAAACAAGCCATCGGGAACAGGGATGATTTTCTGAGCCGGATTAAAGATGAAAATGCCCGCAAATTTGCAAAAATTCATTACGGACCATGGGACCGGATGGGCAACAACGAAACCTACCTGACGAACATCGGACCGAAACCGGACGGCGCCAATTTCTACCCGGAAGATATGACAAAGGAAGAGTTTGAAAGCCTGGATCATCCCTTCAAATCAAGTCAGTATACCCTTATTCGCCGCGACAACGACGGCAACCTGAAAGTAATCTGGTATCATGAGGCATATGAGGCTTACATTAAAAAAGCTGCAGAGTTATTGCAAAAAGCTGCAGGTATTTCGACCAATGAAGGATTGAAAAACTACCTGAACCTGCGCGCAGAAGCACTGCTCACCGACGATTACCAGGCGAGCGATATGGCCTGGATGGATATGAAAGATTCCAATGTGGATTTTGTTGTCGGGCCAATCGAAAATTATGAAGATCAACTTTTTGGCTACAAGGCAGCTTATGAGTCCTTTATTCTGATCAAAGACGCGGAATGGAGCGACCGCCTGCAAAGATTTGCCGCCATGTTGCCTGAGCTGCAAACTGAAATACCAACGAACGAAAAATATAAAACAGAGATCCCAGGCTCCGATTCTGACCTCAATGCTTACGATGCCATTTACTACGCCGGCGACTGCAACGCAGGGAGCAAAACCATCGCCATCAACCTGCCCAACGACCCGGAAGTACATGTAGCAAAGGGTACACGGAAGTTACAACTGAAAAATTCGATGAAAGCCAAATTTGACAAAATCCTTGTTCCCATCGCTGAAAAGCTGATTGATCCCGCTCAGCAAAAACACGTCACCTTTGACGCTTTCTTTGCCAATACCATGTTCCACGAAGTTGCCCACGGAATGGGGGTTAAAAATACCGTCACAGGCAAAGGGCCGGCCAGGGAAGCATTGAAAGAAACCTATTCTTCCATCGAAGAAGGCAAGGCCGACATCATGGGATTGTGGCTGGTAACCAAACTGCGTGAAAAAGGTGAGATCACCGATGGTGAACTGATGGACAATTTCGTTACCTTTTTCGCCGGCGTATTCCGCTCCAGCCGCTTTGGCACGGCCAGCGCCCATGGAAAAGCAAACATGATGCGATTCAACTTCTTCGAAGATTTTGGCGCTTACACACGTAGCGACGAAGGCTATTACACCATCAACCTCGAAAAAATGATAGAAGCCATGAATGTTTTGGTTGACAAGATTATGACCATTCAGGGCGACGGCGATTACGACGCTGCCAAAGCCTGGATTGACGCCGACGGCAATCTGCGGGAAAGCCTCAGCATTGACCTTGCCCGTCTCAACGATGGCGGTATCCCGGTTGACATCTATTTTAAACAAGGTCCCGAAATGGTCGGACTCAAATAAGAACTACTATTATCTGACTTTTTAGAAGCCCTCCAATTCGCTGTCAGGTTGGAGGGTTTTGTTTGAATATAAGCCAGGAAGCTTGAGCTATAGCTGATATCATCTGTCAGTAAAACTTCTTATGGTATCAATCGCTTGCCCATCCAAAGTAATCAGTCGGGATGCAAGGTTAGTGGTTAAGCAGGAATGAACAGGCAGAATTCCGACAAATTGACCGGGATAGAATCTGGAAATGTTTTCGCGGGTGGTTTTGATGATGCCGTGTTCCTGCGAAAGTGATTTAATAAAGGTGTGCCCAACCGGTTCCGACCAGCCCTTTTCGTTCAGCCACACCACCTCGCCGAATGTGGGGTTGCCATTTTCATCAGGGATAAATTCCTTTGAGAGATGTATGGCGCCGCCATAGATCACCACTTCCAGCCTTTCCGGGTGAATTGCCACCACAGGGCAGGCCAGGGCGACGGCAATCTGATTGTACCTGCATGAACCCAGTTTCTGTTGCATCAGGTCGTAAAAGACAAAATTGCCGGGACGTATTTCATCAACACCATCAAGGTTTTCTGTGAGCGACAATGCTGGTGTATCGCCAACGGAAAGCATTGGAACGATTCCTTTTTCGAGCAAAAAGGTTTTGAGCGTTCGCAGTTTTACCAAACTTTGATTATGAATGTTCAAAATGGCTGCCGGATTGGCGTGTTGATAAGTATTTCCGTTATGAACAATCAATCCTTTGAAAGTCAATTTGTTTTTACTGTTGATGATTTGTACCAGCCGGAGTACTTCTTCCTGTTTCTCCACTTCGATTCCCGTCCGGTGATAACCTGCATCAATTTTAACGAAAATATTCACCGGATGCCCGACCCACTTCGCCAGTGCTTCAACTGCTTCCGGATTTTCGACAAGCACATTCAGAGTGATCCTGCCTGCCAAATCATTGATTTCATCCATCTCAGCCAGGTTAAGCGGAAAAGCAATGGTAATGTCATTCCAACCGTTTTTGGCAAAATATTCGGCCATCGTTACCGAAGAAACTGTAATCCTGGTTACTCCGAAATCCCTGAACCAACTTCCGATCTCAGCCGACTGATGGGTTTTAAAATGTGGTCTGAAAACAACCTGATGCCTGGCAGCCTTTTCGGCCATAAAACTTATGTTGGCTAGGCATTTGTTATGGTCAAGTAGCAAAGTAGGGCGTTTTAGCTGCATCAGCATGTGTTATTATGAAAGGTTAATGATTGAATGAATTGAGATTGACGCATTAAAGCTTTCGGTTTTTTCCCGAAATCACATTGTCCACAAATTCCTGCATGTTTTCGTAGTGTGATCCTTCCCAGTAAATCTTTCCGCACGTCTGGCATTGATAAAAATGACTAAAAAAAGCTTTCGTATTCTCTCTGAGCTGATGTTCAATATCGCTCTTTGCCACTTCATCGATCAATCCGTTGCAGACAATACACCGGTAAAAAGGGCGCAACTCATTCTGAAGATCAAATCTCCTGATCACCTCCCAAAGCTGCTTTTTCGAGTCTTGTGACCTAACCCAATAACCGTGTGTGACCTGGCCGTTCTTTAAAATACCGATATCACGGGTAAGGATAATTCGGTTTTCAGTGATGGAAATCTTCACAATTTCATCATCATCCAGGTCATTGCGGTAATAAGTATCAAAACCCAGCATCCGCAAATATTTGCAAAGTTTCCCAAGGTGTACATCAAGGACGAATCTGGTTTCGCGCAGAGGGTTGGCTCTCAGTTTCGAAATTTCGCGGACGTCAATACTTTCGAAAACCGGGTAAACCGAAATAAAATCGCCATTTTGCAAGGTATAACTGAAATCCTGCGATTCACCATTAACCAGAATAAGGTCAACCTCGGCGTGAGGGATGCCCAACGATTCAATGGCGTCTTTGACCGTTTGGTTGTATTTAAAGCTGTAGCTGAAACTTTTTTTCCTTTTGTTTTTGGGTAAAAAGTCGTTCAACTCCTCATAAAACCTGAACTCTGCTTTTCTCTCAGGCACCATTAAACACAATTTTGGCTCAAAATTATCAAAATTATCCGACAACCTGATGGTGATCAACATGTAATTGAAAACACTAAATTTGCCCTGTATAATTTAAAAATGAAAACGATGCTCACTGATTCTACCCAACTGCTGATCGTAATGATCACTTATTTATCATTGCTTATCCTCTGGGGTATCTACCAGGGGAGAAAGGTAAAATCTACAAGCGATTATGCCATTGCCGGCCGAAACCTCCCTGGTTGGGTTGCTGCGCTTTCGGAACGTGCAACCGGTGAGTCTTCGTGGGCACTTTTAGGGTTGCCAGGTGCAGCTTATGCTACCGGGCTGCTTGAAATTTGGACTGCACTGGGGTGTGTAGCTGGCATTATCACAGCCTGGGCGCTCCTGGCCTGGCGCTTGCGCGATGAAGCAGAGCAATTCGATGTGGAAACTTTCACTGAGTACCTTGCTAAAAAACACAGCGAATCCGGGAAATGGATCAGGATTATAGGGAGTTTTACTATCGTTTTCTTCTTTTTCTTTTATATCGGTGCACAATTTCTTGGTGGAGGGAAGACCCTTCACGCCATGTTTGGACTCAATCCTGCAGCCGGAATGCTGCTTACAGCCCTGATCATCGTTCCCTACACCATTTATGGAGGCTTCAGAAGCGTGGTTTATACCGATGTCATTCAGGCCATTATCATGATCACTACACTGATTATCGGACCTGTTGCAGGGTTGATCTATCTCTCCAATCACCCTGAACTTTATGCACAATCTGTGGAAATTGCACTCCAAAAAGCCGGTCCGCAATACGGCTCTTTGTCGGGATCGTTCAACGGCTTCATGGCAGGAGTTGTTATTGTCGGAGGTTTCTCGTGGTTTTTCGGCTATCTGGGAGGGCAGCCTCAATTAACTATGCGGTTCATGGCGATTAAGAGTAAAAAGCAGGCCGTACGCGCACGCAATATCGGCATTGCCTGGACAGTGATTGCTTATATCGGCGCATTATTGATTGGATGGATCGGATTGGCGATGTTTGGACCGGAAGGTCTTACTGACCAGGAATATGTTATGCCCGCGGTGATTCTAAAGGTATTTCCACCGGCGATAGCCGCAATTCTCATTACAGGCGCCATTGCAGCCATGATATCAACAGCGGACTCGTTGTTGATCTTATCTGCAACTGAATTATCCGAAAACCTGATTAAACCCTGGTTGAAAACTGACAAATCCCACACCGGTGCTTTGCTTCAATCACGATTCATTACAGCTTTACTTGCTATCATTGCACTTTTTTTGGCTTACCTGTCGCCGGCCAACCTGATTTTCACCCTTGTCAGTTATGTGTGGGCAGGAATTGGAGGGACTTTCTCCGTTGTGGTTTTACTAACACTTTTCTGGAAAAAATTTCATGGTCGTGCAGTCATTATTACCATCATTTCAGGAATGCTTTTTACCATTATTTGGATAAGCACCGGGATGGACAAGATCGTTACAGCCCGTTTACTGACATTCTTGGTTGCTTTATTTATCGGAGTCGTTACCTCATATACAATAAAACCCAAATTACACAATAAAAGCGTGTAAACAATTGACAATGAGATTAAAACATTATCTCAGATAAAATTGACCACTTTCCAATTACTACTGCAAAAGTGTTGATTTCATGTTCTAAAAAGCAAAATGCCTGACCATCAGGTGACCAGGCATGTGCTGCTGAGTAAAATTTATCTATGCTTTAATATACTCAAACTGGTTGGATTCGGGGTTCTTTTCCCTGCTCAATATGCCGTCTTTAGCCAGCTTGGCGAGTGTTCCCGAAAGATCGGTACTTTTATATTCAAATTTAAAAAATTCCACACAATGATTCACAATATCACCGATTGTTCGCTTGGTGTTGAAATAGTCGGTATCCACTAACTGCCTGAGTATTGCACTTGGACCTGGTCTCTCTGTTGAGCGTCTTTTTGGTTCCTTAACTTTCTTCTCTTTAGGCTGCTTGGGCGCTTTTTCAGCCTTGGGTGGCTTTTGTTCTTTTGAAGTTTTTGGTTGTTTTGGTTCTTTGTCTTTCGGGAATTTTGGAGGGCGTCCCGGACGTTTACGCTTTTCTTGCGGTTCAGCAACAGGTATAACTGCCACTTTTTCTATTTGTTTTTCCTTTTCTGAATCTCCAAAAAGAAGATCGATAAGCTTCAATTGCACATTTTCAGAGTTGAATTTGTTTAGTGCCTCAGCCAGTTCAATTAACTGACCTTTAACCTTATCAAAGTTTTTGATCATAGTTTAAAATGTTTTTGTTAGTAAATAGAATAAAAACAGATCCTTTAAAATCTCAATTTCACAAAGCAACTGAAAAAGAGCGCAAATATATTTATATTTTCTTATAGAAACGTTTTGATGCTTTTTTTTTGAATAATTATTGTAACTTTTAAAACCTTCGTTCGTTTAAGTAATTGTACAAAATGAATAAGCTTATTTGATGACTGTACCTGAATATAATCGTTGTGTAGATTCCTTTTCCGACGGTGTTTACAGGTTTATCCTGAAAAATACCTGTGATGATGAGGCATCGAAAGATATTGTACAGGAGTCCTTTTTCCGTTTATGGGAAAAGCATGAAAGTATAGATTTCGAAAAAGCAAAATCTTATTTGTTTACTACAGCATATCACTTTATGATTGATGAGATCAGGAAAAATAAGCACAAGGCAGCATTTTCAAATGGTTTACACAGCCGGAGTGCAGAAGATTACCAGTTTTCTGATCTCAGCAGAGTACTTGAAGATGCTGTTGGAAAACTCCCGGAGATACAACGGACTGTGGTGATGTTGCGTGATTATGAAGGATATTCCTATAAGGAAATTGGTAACATTACCGGGCTGAGTGAGCCGCAGGTGAAAGTTTATATTTACAGGGCGCGTATGACTTTGAAGCAATACATCGGAAGTATGGACGTGGTGATTTAATGAAATAAATGATGAAAATCAACAGAGACAATTATGGTGCTTTTTTCCTCGACTACTGGGAATCTAATCTTGATGACCAGGAGAAGAAAAACCTTGCATTGTTTCTCAAAAATAACCCCGATCTTCAGGATGAATTTTTTGATTTTAAGCATGCGACCACTTCAAAACTCATTCATGATGACTTGTTAGTTTATCCAAACAAAAAAAATCTCAGGAAAATTGAAGTTCAGGCTGTTGGCAGGATAAATCAAAATAACTGGGAGCATTTTGTCATTGCCAGTCTCGAAAATGATCTTTCACCTTCAGAATCTCAACTGTTTACGATGTTTGTTGAAAATAACCCTCAGGTAGTGAATGAAATAAAGCTATTTAAAAGGACTTACCTTAAAAGTGATCCAACAATTATTTTTGACAAAAAGAAAAGCCTGAAGCATAAGATCATACTTTTATGGTGGTACAAACCTATAGTCCAATGGGGAACTTCGATTGCAGCATTATTGCTCATTGCATTCAGCCTTTTTTGGAACACAAGCAACCAAAATTTCAACAGAAATGATCAAACTGTTCCTGTTGTAAAATTGGAGCAACCCGGATTAATTGAAACTGAAATTTCACCGCCTGACAATCAACTTTCTGAGCCTCTCCCGGTTTCTTCTGAATTGCCAGAGGTGAATACAAATTTGGAAAGTCCATCCGGTTCAGGCGAACCCAAACAGTTGGCTCCAGAAATTTCAACTACTAAAGCCACAAATGTTGAGAAAAATAACTCTGACCTTACTGCAATGACGCGAAGAACATTTAGTTCCGAAATGCTTGTTCAGCGTGAATATGAATCCATCATTGAGAAAAGAGATGATATTTCTTCAATATTCACTTACATGTTGTTCCGGGATGGCCAGACAAAGGAAACAGAAGCTGAAAACAGCACTGCCGGCCGTATGATCGCCAGGATGACCAACAGTGTATCCGGGAAGAAACAAAAGCCCATCGAAAATGTGTTCAACCCAATGCTTAGCTCGGTAACCGAAAAAGGAAAAGACCTGCTTACCATAGCATCTGAAGCGCTACCAATTTATCAAACCACAGAAGGAGACGGAAGAAAAGAGACCTTTTTCGCATTAAGTGAAAATTTCAATATTCGCCTTAGCAGAAACAAAGCGGCAATAGAGTAAAATTTAACAAAGGTAAAAACAGATCAACACCGGGGAAGGAGATACGTACAAAAGGCTTTTAATAAGTCGGTGGGTTCACATCATCTTCATCGAAGTAAAGATTGACATTGAGTACAATCTTGGATTCGTTCAGATCAGAAACCAGCAATGAATTTCTTTTTTCCTGTTTGAGAGATACATGATAGAAGGCTTCCAGCACATTATCAGATCCAACATTTTTCAGGTTAACCAATTTCATTTTCCGGCAATGTTTTTTTAATATCCGTTCGATCTGCAATTCGTTATCCTCATTGCTGAAATAAGACAGTTGCAGGAGAAATTCGCGCTTTTTAGTCTGGCCAAAATTGGTTATTGAGAGCAGGATGATGGCCAAACTAATGAGCAGGGTTGCTGAAATGGCTACAGAGTAGAGCCCAACTCCTGCAGCCATACCCACACCTAATGCAAAGAAAATAAACACAATATCCTGGACATCCCTTACAGCGGTTCGAAACCGGATGATGGACATTGCTCCCACAAGGCCAAAAGCACGTGCAAGGTTATTACCAATGACCAGGATCACGACAGAGGTAATCATCGATAGAATAACCAGCGAATTGACAAAGGTAACCGAGTAGCTTGGCCCTTTATACACAAATCGGTAAACAAGTGAAATGATCACTCCACAAAGAAATGAAACCAACAAGTTTCCAATGACCGTGTAAATGGTTACCGGGAAAAGATCAAAATTTTGAAAATCTTCAAACATCGCGCTTGTAGTATTTATTTTTAAAAATCCTTGAGTGAGAATAAATCGAAGGCAACTTCTGAGGTTTCACGAAATTGTGGGTTTTTATCGAGATAACGTACTTGGAAGCCGATTGGCGTTTTAGTCCTAAAGTACCAATGATAGACTTCATCCAGGCAGGGTAATGATCGTTGAATTTCACCTCGAGGATAAATTTATCCTTGAGCGAGCGGCGCACCCGTTCTTCATTGTACAACTCATCAATCGACGGAAAAGCAACACTGCGAAGGTTTTTATCGAAAGTTACCCTGATTCCTTCATCATGTAATCCGATAAACGCTTCCCTTTCGTAAATAACAGTAATGATAGGCCTCAGATGATCTGAATGGAAATGATAAAAAAAACGCTTGAGGTTATCCTCTGCCAAAGGATATTTTGTTTTATCGGGTAAATAATCGTTAACACTGCCACCATTAAACATACTTAGCGCCTTTTCGTATTCTGCCGGAGCCCTGTTTTTCATAATCGGATCTTCATACTTGCGCTTGATCTCAAAAAAAACTTTGACATTGTCTTCGCCCGGCAGGTTGTAACCCCTCAACCTGAATTTCTTCCTGTGTTTGATCCCTTCCAACTTTTCAAAATAGCAGTTGTATTCCGGAGTGTCGAAGTAAATGCTTCGCACAGTATACTGATGATCCGGCATTTTTTCGGCAAATTTGTCATACTTCATAAAAGGTGAAATCATGCTTCTCAGCATGTCCATCTTACTGTTTGGCACAAAATATTTAAATTCGTATCGCAGTGGCATAACGTTTTACCTGAAAAATATGTCCATGGTTCTTTTGATATATTCCCGCAATGAAATTTGTTCACCAAGAAAAATACACTGTACTGAAAGTCCTGGTACTATGAGTGGGGATTTCTTTTTCACAATAGCTTTAATAAAGATTACCTGGTCTGATTTGATTTGTTCAACACGGTCAGAAATGTCAATAATTTCGGCGCTAATACGCTCATCAATGCCAGGGATCATAAACTCAAGTTCCATATTACTGGTGAGGTAAGGTTTGTATGGAAATTTTACCGGGATGTAAAGAATAAATCCTGAAGTATCGGTAACTGAAATGTATTCAGTTTGTTCTGTCAGATAATGCGTAAAAACCATTTTACCTGAAACAGGTGATTGCAGCAGGTATTTTGTTTTTGTTTCGAGCAAAAATTCAATCTCATTTTCGTATGCATCTATCCGCTCTTGAATGAGTCTGATTTCTTCAGGTTTTTGACCTGTTTTTGCGATTTCGTAGTCACTTTTTGCAATTTCAATATTTGTGATGGCCGAAAGGTATTCAGTTTCAGCAATTTCAAACTCACTTTCGGTAATGACACTATCCTGGAACAGTTTTGATAAACGTTCATAGTTTTTCCGGGAGAAATCAAAATTCTGTTCTGCCAGGGTAAGTTTTTGTTTTAAATTTTCAACGATCTCGACTTTTTCACCTGTGCTGCTGCTTTGTAATTGTTTTTTTTCAACTGCCGAGAGATTTTTAAGCTGCTGGATTCGTTCTTCCACCAGCCTTGAATAAAGAAATCCAAGTGTGTCTCCAGAATCCACAATTACATTATTTGCCATTCCTTCCCTGAGCGAGAGTGTGGCAATATCGCCACGTTCAAACCTGTAACTGGTTGATAACTCGATGGCGCCGGTTTTATAGTTAGTCAATTCACCATAAAAATTACCTTCCAGGTCAGCCCTGAGCGTCCATTTCTTAATTGGTTGTATCCATGCTGTGGACCTGAAATTAAAAGGTACTGTGAAAGGGAAAAAAAAGACAATCCCAAGAATCAAGAAAACAATCAGCAATGCAAAATACTTACGGTATCTGTACCTCATCAAAACGTTATTATTGCTTGAAATTAGTAAAAATAGTTATTAATCAGCTAGTTAGTGTCTAATAGTTGTTATAGTTTTCAAAATTTGTAAAATAATCAGCAGCAAAAGTAACTATATTAACTTAAATCAGGCCTTTGACAATCTGCAATTGCAAATGATTTCGTGAATTAATAATAAAATAATCAAAAAAATATTGGGGTAACGATTAATCAATTACTTTTGCCACCGATTGTTTTTAGTTCTCATTACATATTTAATTATTTATTATGAACATTTTCGTAGGAAGTTTGCCCTTTACATTAGAAGAGAGCGAACTGCAAGAGTTTTTTGAAGAGTACGGTGAGGTTACGTCAGCAAAGATCATTTCTGACAAATTTTCCGGAAGAAGCAAAGGTTTTGGTTTTGTTGAGATGCCCAATGACGAAGAAGCCAAGAAGGCTATTGAAGAATTGAACGGCGCAGAAGTCAACGGCAGAACTATCGTAGTCAATGAATCTGAAAAACGCGAAGGCGGCCCAAGGAGAAGTGCTCCAAGAAGTGGCGGCGGTAATTTCAGAAGTGGCGGCGGTAGTGGCGGTGGATACAACAGAGGTGGCAGTGGCGACCGCAGAGGCGGTGGCGACAGACGTTCCTCTTACTAATAAGTGTTGGACTGTTACTGTAACAAACCTTATGTGAAAATTCTTGCCCACAGGAGTAATCCTGTGTAAGCTAAACAAAAGGCTGTCTCAAATCTGAGGCAGCCTTTTTTGTTGGGAATTTAGCCTACGCTCAAAATTGATTGATAAAACAATGACTATTAATAATGAAGACCAACTTTCTTCGCCAAAAAATCTACTCTTTACGGGAACAACTAATACCGATTGCACTTTCAATATAGTCCAATTTCGACTTCGTCTCATTGTACTATTTTCAAGTAGCATCGGTATTTACCATTGTAAAATTATAAAATGGTTTGGACCATTTTATAATTACAATTGGTATAAAATGCAAACCCACTCCATTAACCAAAGAGAAGGATTTGATGCTACAAATGAGCGAAGATGACATCAAATATGGCCGGACTGTTTCGCAGGATGAACATATAACACGGAGTGAGACATGGCTAAGCAAAAGAAAAGCTTAAAGACTTCACCCCCAACAATTATAAACCATCAGCCCAACAACAAAAAGTAGCGGAATGATATAAAACGGCGGAAAGATTTTTTGGATAGCGCTGATTGGGTTTGAAACCCAGTCAGGGTTCGTTGCCGGGGAGGGTGAGATGTTGAGACAAAGCATGCAGTTGAGACAAGGCATGCCTTGTCTCAACGGTTAATCGGCGCATGAAACCTGTCAGGGTACGAAGTACCTGCCAGGGTTTTTGAGGTAAAATTTATTCCCCCTTTCCCATTTTCCTGCTATTTTTGCCCAAAACATTTTTATCCGGTGAAATTTCAACTCACATCCGAATTTGTACCTACGGGCGATCAGCCGGATGCCATCCGGCAATTGGTGGAGGGACTGAACCGTAATGATATGGCGCAGGTGCTACAAGGAGTAACAGGCTCAGGGAAGACCTTCACCATCGCCAATGTGCTGAACGAAGTGAACCGTCCTGCGCTGGTGCTGAGCCACAACAAAACGTTGGCTGCGCAGCTTTACGGTGAGTTTAAGCAGTTTTTCCCGCAAAATGCCGTAGAGTATTTCGTCTCTTACTACGACTATTACCAGCCGGAGGCTTTTCTTCCGAGCACCAACACCTACATCGAAAAAGACCTCTCGATCAATGATGAAATTGAGAAACTGCGGCTGAGTACCACCTCGTCGCTGCTTTCGGGCAGGCGCGATATCATTGTGGTGTCTTCGGTGAGCTGCATCTACGGCATCGGCAACCCGGACGATTTCACCAACAATGTAATCCACCTGAAAGTGGGACAGGCGATGCACCGCAACGATTTTCTACTGAGCCTGGTGGGGTCGCTTTACTCGCGAAATGAGATCGAGTTCCGGCACGGCCACTTCAGGGTGAAGGGCGATGTGATTGATGTTTTCCCTGCTTATGCCGATTTTGCTTACCGGCTGGTGACTTGGAACAATGCTGTGGAAGAGCTGCTCAGTTTTGATCCTGTTTCGGGAAAGGAGCTGGAAGCCTACGATCAGATTGTGATTTACCCGGCCAATATTTTTGTGACTTCAAAGGAGAAGATGAAATCGGCAGTACTTGAAATCCAACAGGATATGTTTCGCCAGACCGAATATTTCCGGGATAACGGCAAAAACCTCGAGGCCAAACGACTCGAAGACCGGGTGAGCTATGACATCGAGATGATGCGCGAACTGGGTTACTGCTCCGGCATCGAAAACTACTCCCGCTATTTCGACGGACGCAAACAGGGAACTCGCCCGTTCTGCTTGCTGGATTATTTCCCCGACGATTTTCTGCTGATCGTGGATGAAAGCCACGTGACCATGCCGCAGATCAGAGCAATGTACGGCGGCGACCGCTCGCGTAAGCAAACGCTGGTAGAATATGGATTCAGGCTGCCCTCGGCGCTGGACAATCGCCCGCTGAAATTCGACGAGTTTGAAGCCATCACCGGGCAAACCATTTACGTGAGCGCCACACCTGCCGAGTACGAGCTGATGCGCAGCGAAGGGGTGGTGGTGGAACAACTCATCCGCCCGACCGGCCTCCTCGACCCGGTGATCGAAGTCCGTCCAAGCCTCAACCAAATTGACGACCTGCTCGAAGAGATTGACATTGTGGTAAAACGCAACGAACGCATTCTCGTGACCACCCTCACCAAACGCATGGCTGAGGAGCTGTATAAATATTTCACCCGCCTTGACATCAAGAGCCGATACATTCATTCCGATGTGGAAACGTTGGAACGGGTAAAGATCATGCGCGAGCTGAGGCTGGGCGATTTTGATGTGCTGGTTGGTGTCAACCTGCTGCGCGAAGGACTCGATCTGCCGGAGGTTTCGCTGGTAGCCATCCTCGACGCCGACAAAGAGGGGTTCCTCCGCTCAGAGCGCTCCCTGACCCAAACGGCAGGACGCGCCGCAAGGAACATCAACTCAAAAGTGATCATGTATGCCGACACAGTCACCGAATCCATGAGAAAAACCATCAATGAAACCAACCGCCGCCGCGAAATCCAGATCCGGTACAACGAGGAAAACAACATAACACCCACCCAGATTACCAAATCGTTCAATGACATAATGGGTCAGACTTCGGTGGCAGGCGCCCAGATGCCAAAAGGAAAGGCATACATTGAAAACACCGAAATTGACGTGGCTGCCGATCCGGTGGTGAAATACATGTCCAAAGAAGAGATCGAAAAAGCGATCAAACAAACCCGTAAAAAGATGGAAGAGGTGGTCAAAGAGCTGGATTTCATTAGAGCAGCCCAGTTTCGCGACGAGCTTTTCGGGCTCGAGGCAAGGCTGAAAACGCTAGATAAAGAATGATCCTTAAGTAGGATGATTTGAGATTGAAGATTTAAGCTTTAGCAAGGGAAAATGAAACAAGAATCGGACAACCCAGTATGGGTTAGACTATAATAGAAAAAGGAGAATACTTTAATAATTTACAACCCAGTATGGGTTGGACTACTGCCTTAACAAGGAAATTAGAATTTGCTATCACCCGCAACCTGACAACATGGAAGAAATATTGCTTTTCATAGCTATTAAAGCCGCCATCGCTGCTGGCGACGAAATCATGCTACATTACA
The DNA here is from genome assembly GCA_014860585.1 of Bacteroidales bacterium. Lineage (NCBI taxonomy): Bacteria > Pseudomonadati > Bacteroidota > Bacteroidia > Bacteroidales > Bacteroidales bacterium. The sequence goes on from JACZJL010000122.1 coordinate 28,391, forward strand.
ACAAGCCGTTCGATGTGGATTACAAAAGCGACCACAGCCCGCTTACCATTGCCGACCGGAGCGCCCACCATGTAATTGCTGAAGCGCTTAAACCAACTGGAATCCCGCTGTTAAGCGAGGAAGGAAAACACAACCCTTTTAAAGAACGGAAAATGTGGAAGTTACTCTGGATCGTTGACCCGCTGGATGGAACGAAAGAATTTATCAAACACAATGACGAGTTTACGGTGAACATCGCCCTTGTAAAGGAAAATAGACCAGTCTTGGGGGTGGTTTACTGCCCTCCCATGCGAACACTTTATTTTGGCTCTGAGCATTTAAGCAAAGCATATAAAGCTGTTGTGAAGGAAAATACCATTAATCCGGATGAAATCCTTCATCATGCTGAGCCATTGCCAATCATCAAAAAAAAGAAAATGCTGACCGTGGTAGCCAGCAAATCCCATTTAAACCAGGAAACTTCAGATTACATCAATCAATTGACTGAAAAGTTCGGCGAAATCTCCCTGACCTCCATAGGCAGCTCACTCAAGTTTTGTCTTATTGCCGAAGGCGCCGCCGACATCTATCCCCGTTTTGCTCCTACCTACGAATGGGACACTGCAGCCGCACAGGCAATTCTGGAAATATCAGGGGGCGAAGTGGTCAACAAAGACACCAACGCCCCCTTGATTTATAATAAAGAAAATCTTTTAAATCCTGGTTTTATTGCCAGGAAAAAGATCATTTAGGCAAAATGAATCATTGCTTAATGACATCCAGTAATTCTACTTCAAACACCAGTGGTGCATAAGGTGGAATATCTCTGCCTGCTCCACGCTCACCGTAAGCCATGCGGGATGGTAGAACAAATTTTCCTTTGCTTCCAATGTTCATCATTGCAATACCTTCGTCCCAGCCTTTAATTACCTGGCCTACACCAAGTGTAAATTCAAACGGCTGACCTCTGTCAACAGAAGAATCGAACTTTGTACCATCCAGCAATGTTCCCGTGTAATGAACCTTCACCTTATCCCCTACCTCTGGCGCTGCTCCGGTACCTTTCACCTGTTCGATGTAATACATTCCAGATTCAGTTGGTGCAGAGTTAATATTGTTTGCTGTGAGATACTCCTGAATTTTAATATCTTCATCTGCTTGTGCTTCAAGCATCTCAGCTTCAAACTCAGCCTGAATTTCAGCTTCAGTCTGAATTTTATCTAATGAAACATTAAACAGCAATTTCTCAACACCTGCAGCAAAGGCCGGAATTTCGGGGAAGCCTGCTGTTTTGAGGAAAAAAGTTTCGGCATTAACCATAAAACTGGCACTGTCACCCAGATGCATCATAGCCAAAGCTTCAAAGAGATCGCCTTCATTTTGAGGTTTACTCATTGGAAGCATCATGTTGCCACCCGGGTTCATGTCGCTTGAATAATAAACAGTATCAGGTGTACCGTAAGTAAGACGCAGCGTCAGAATATCGCCTTCAGCCGGAGCTTTGGAATCTTCGTTCTGCACGTGAAAATAATAACCGATCCCTGTTTTGGTAAGTTCGAAATCAATCTCACCCGATTTTCCTGTCTGGCAGGAAGTAAAAGAAGTACCTGAAATCAGCAATGCTGTTAACAAGCATAAAACTCTTGTTTTCATAAAATTAAATGATTTGTTTGTGATTAAAGTGAATGTAAATATTTAAAAAAGAATTAATTAACAACTTCGATAAGTTCAACCTCAAATACCAGTGGGGTAAATGGTTTAATATTGTTTCTTTGCTCTGCACCATATCCAAGGGCAGATGGCACAATCAATAAAGCTTTTCCACCTTCGGCCATCATCGCAATAGCCTCGTCCCACGCAGGAATCATTTCACCCTGACCAAGCGTAAACACCACCGGCCTGTTGCGTTCATAGGAGGAGTCAAATACCTTACCATCAAACAGAGAGCCTTTAAAGTGAACTTTCACTCTTTTCCCTGCTTCAGCTTTTTTTCCGCTTCCCTGGATTATTTCGACAAAATACAAACCACTGGCAGTAGGCTTGGCAGTAATGTTCTTTTCCATCACATATTTTTCGATCAGCTCGCCTTCAACTGATTTACGGTTAACGGCATCCATTCTTTCTGCCTTCATTACCGGAGGCTCGGGATAAATCTTTAAGAGCTTAATATCAAAGTAAATCTCTTTCTGATCTTTTACAATAGCAGGTAACTCCCTGTAATTCATCATACTGATGAAAAACTTTTCGGGACTCATTACAAAAGTGGCACTATCGCCAATTCTCATCATCATGATTCCCTCCGGTAAATCGCCATTCTCCTTAGGGTTAACCTGAAAAGAAATTGGGTTCATTCCACTTTGGAAAAGCATGGTATCTTTTGTCCTGTAATTCATCAAGACATTTACGATGTCAAATGCTACAACCTGGACAGAGTCTTTATTTTGTAGGTGAAACTTGTATTTCAAACCGGAAGAGCTCTCTTTAAAACCATCTCCCCTTTTACATCCGGAAAAAATTGTGAAAATAAAGGTTACAACTACTACAAAAAAAACAAAACGTGTATTCATTATCCTATTCATTTAACTAAATTATTTAAAATCAATGACTTTAATTTCATAAACAAGCGTTGATCTCGGTGGTATCTTATTTTGGTCGCCAGTAAGCCCCCAAGCCAGATGTGATGGAATTATAACTCTTGCCCGGTCCCCGACTTTCATGAGCAGAATAGCTTCTTCAAGTCCAGTCTCAACCCCACCCCTGCCGATTTCAAACTCTTTAAACCCGGTTTGTTCGGACGAATAAATCAAATCCCCATTTAACAATCTGACATTATAATCCATGACGACAATTTTACCTTTTTCTGCCTTTATGCCATTGCCTTGCTCGACAATTGCAAAACGAAGACCTGTGCCTGTCTTTTCCATTTCCCATCCATATCTGGTCATGAAGTCTTGGATGATTTGATCTTCAGTATCAACAATATTTTTATTTGCTTCGATCAAAGGCTCTCTGAGCTTGTTTTCGTCAAATTTAGTTTCTCCGGATGTTCCTTGCTCCCCGCAACTAAAAAGTGCTGTGAGGCCTGCTAACAAAAAACTGAAATATGTTGAATTTTTCATCAATTCAGTTTATTTGACATCAAAATCAAGTTGGCTAAAGTACAAAGGTAAGATCTCCTTTATTTTTCTGATAGTTTCTTCCATTGGCACAAATGAGTCGCCACCGGCAGCATTTCGATGTCCACCTCCAATAAAGTATTTCGTAGCAATTTCATTGGCAGGAAAATCACCTTTTGACCTAAACGATATCCTGATCCGGTCTTTACGTTGTGTTAGTAAAATGGATAAATTTATTGTTCTGATAGATAAAGGGAAGTTCACAATACCCTCGGTGTCTCCCTGCTGAAAATCAAATTGCTCCAACTCGTCCAATGTCAAAGGAATCAACGCGGTTCTTTGCCCAACAATTATTTCCATTTTTTGATGTAAAGCATAGGCCAGCAAACGCATCCTTTTTTCAGAAAAATTATCATAAATCAATCGATGCAGTCGTTCCGCATGAACACCTCTGTCAACAAGATCAGCAACAATCCTGTAGGTTCTTGATTGGTTACAATTAAAACTCAATGAGCCGGTATCTGTAATTATTCCAGCATAAAGACTTTCTGCTGCGGCTTGATTTATCCGATCATTGAACTGAAGCATTTGCAGGAAATCATAAACCAGTTCAGCAGTTGATGAAACTGAAGTGTCATGTAAGACATACTGAAATCGCTCAATTTCCGGGTTGGGATGATGGTCGATCAGAATTTTGATCCCAACTGCTTTCTGAAGAGGTACTTCCATTTCTCCCAACCTGTTGAGGGCATTGTAATCCAGGCAGAAAATGATGTCAGCTGTTTTCAATGCCTTCTCTATCTCAGTTTTATTACGATCATAAAACAATGAGTTCTCACTATCTTTTATCCAACCTAAAAAAGATGGGAAATGATTAGGAAAAGCAATTGTCACATGATGATTCATCTGCTTTAAGATGTGATAAACAGCCATAACCGATCCAACAGCATCGCCATCAGGGTTGAAATGTGAAGTGATAACAATATTGAGTTGTTTTGAAAAAAGGCCGGTAAGTTTATCAAGATCAGTCTTGTTCAATGGAAACTACAATTATATTTACGTGATTCAATTCCTGAAAAAGGCTGCAAAGCTATAATAAAAAACGTTAAATGCAGGCTGTTTTTTCATTCTTGACTATTTTTGCCGCAATTAATAAACAATTCAGCATGAGAGGAAATATCACTTTTACGATGATTAAGCCAACGGCGATGAAAAGAGGATACGCCGGGCACATATTAGCCAGAATTGGAGATGCTGGTTTTAGAATTTCAGCCATGAGACTCGTTAAATTGAACAAAGAGCAAGCAGAGTCCTTCTATGCTGTTCATAACGGTAAACCTTTTTTTGAGAGCCTCGTGGAATTTATGTCCTCAGGTCCGATAATTGCCGCAATACTTGAAAAGGAGAACGCTGTTGATGAATATCGAAAACTAATCGGCGCCACTAACCCACAGAATGCCGAAAAAGGAACAATTCGATATGATTTCGGAACAAATCTGCAAGCCAATGCTGTCCATGGCTCCGACAGTGATGCTAATGCCAGCATCGAGGCTGACTTCTTTTTCTCAAAGTTTGAGCGGTTCTGATTTCTGATACGCTTGATCAATCATTCACTTGGGTAATATTCTTTGAAAGTCAGATCGTCAAAAAACAAAACGATCTTTTCAAGCTTTTTACCATTTGCAGAAAAATGTAATGCTTTAGTTTCCTTTTTTCTGGCATCCTGTCGGTTTTCGTACCTTACAGGCTCTTCATCCTTAACTTCTTGTTTTAAACTCTGCACCGTTGGAGGCTCCATAGACTGATCAGTCCTCAATTCCTTATTCCCCACAACTTCTTTGTTTTCATCTGAAACACTTTTGAAAAGCAGTGGTTCCTGTTTTTTTGCTGGCGGGAGTTGGTCTGAATCAAACAGATTATAATCCTTGTTCATGGCGCCCTTGCCGTGTAGGAGCCATTCTGTCCGCAATTCAGGAAACCGTTTTAGCACCTTCATTACAAGATCAAGGCTTGGCTTGTTCCTTCCCGACATAATGTGAGAAATATTTGAAGGCTGTACATCAATTGATTCAGCAAACTCGGCATTCGTCATTCCTTTTGTTGAAATGACCAATGCAATCCGATCATGAATTTCATCCATCGTTCTGCAAATTTATTTTTTACAAAAGTATATTATTATTCATTTACTTATGTAATTTATTAAAATTTACATTTGTTTTAATGATGTACAATTGTATACTTTTGAATTGATTATTTAGTTTAAACATATTAAAAACTTGATATACAATATTTTAATATTATGAATTAAATTTTGATCTGAGTGATTTAAACAATTAAAATTATCTTCAAACATGGCTTGATGTAAATTATGTAAATGACAGATTAATAACGACTAACAAATTTATAATACAATTGATTAAAGAAAATTATCTATTTTTACAATTATCATCACTATTTAAGGCTGATGATTACACATGTAACATTAAATTTTAATTTTAGAAATGTAAATTAGCAATGTTTTCTGATTTTGCTTACCGGTATTTAAACGTTGATAATGTCATTCCAGAAAACTTGAAGAAGTACTTCCCCCCTACTTCACGTCGAATCATTTTTTTTTCGTTTTTTGATGAGTTTCCTGTTTTTGAGAGAAAGCAGAAAAATGAGTCAAATAAAATTTGTCTCCCAAATTCGCTATTTTTGCACCTATTTGGTATTATAAATTCTAAATGTTGAATATGAAATTGAATGGACTCAACTTCTATCTGATTCTCAATACATTTTTTATTGTATTCGTCTCATGTGGAACAATGAGCAACAGGGTAGACTTTAAAAGCTCATCCCGACTCAATGTCGTCGCTACAACAACGATGATCACTGATCTGGTTTATCAGATTTGTGGTGATAGCATCAATCTTACCGGGCTAATGGGAAGCGGTGTTGATCCCCATCTGTACAAAGCCACAGAGGGTGATGTTTTTAGGATTTTCGATGCTGATGTAATTTTTTATAACGGTTTGCATCTCGAAGGACGGCTGGAGGACATTTTCAGAAAAATGAAACAACGAAATATCAATTCCATAGCTTTAGCTGATGCACTGGATAAAGAAGACCTTATCAAAAGTGAGGGCGGCCAGGAATTGTATGATCCACATATCTGGTTCAGTGTACAGAATTGGAAACAGGCTGCCATCTTTATAACTAAATCCTTGATTGAGATGGATGAAAAAAATGCAGCTTATTACAGTCAAAGCCTGCAGCGTTATTTGCAGGAATTGACAGATCTCGAAAATTTCATTTCGGAAAGTGTTGAACAAATTCCCTCAACCCGCCGTGTGCTGATCACTGCACACGATGCTTTCGGTTATTTTGGCCACGAATTTGGCTTTGAAGTAATTGGATTACAGGGTATTAGCACAATTTCAGAGTCAGGAGCCAAAGATGTGCGTAAACTGGCTGATGTGATCTTTGACCGCCAGATACCTGCAGTTTTTATTGAGTCCTCAGTATCAGACCGAAATATAAAGGCGTTAAAAGAAGCTGTGGCCTCGCGGGGCTTTGAAATTAGGATGGGTGGCACACTCTACTCTGATGCGCTTGGCTCTGAAGGTACACCCGAAGGAACTTATGTCGGTATGTATAAACATAATATGAGAACAATCAGGGAGGCTTTAAAATAACATGAAATTATGAAATCATCATTAGCGCTTGAAATACATGATCTTACGGTAGCCTATAAGTTTAAACCTGTGCTGTGGGATATTGACCTTGATGTTCCTGAGGGAGTGATGATGGCCATTGTTGGACCGAATGGCGCTGGTAAATCCACGCTAATAAAATCGGTACTTGAGGTTGTGAAGCCCCTTGCAGGAACTGTAAAGATTTTTGGGGAACCCTATCAGCGTGTGCGCCCACGAGTGGGATACGTTCCACAAAAAACCAGCGTTGACTGGGATTTTCCAACTACAGTCCTCGATGCGGTATTGATGGGAACCTATGGAAAAATCGGTTGGATCAGGCGACCAGGAAGAAAAGAAAAAGAAATTGCACTCCAGGCTATCGATGAAGTGGGGCTTGCTGATTTTGCAAACAGACAAATCAATCAATTATCCGGGGGACAGCAACAACGGGTATTTCTGGCAAGGGCCCTTGTGCAGCATGCCGATGTTTATTTTATGGACGAGCCATTTCAGGGTGTGGATGCTACAACCGAAAAAGCCATCATCAACATTTTAAAGAAGCTGAAAGAAAAAAACAAAACGGTTATTGCTGTTCACCATGACTTGCAGACAGTTACCGAGTATTTTGATTACATGGTCTTTGTGAATGTAAAAAAGATTGCAGATGGTAAGGTTGAAGATGTTTTTACTAACGAAAATCTGGAAAAAACCTACGGAACATCGTTTAACCTTGCAGTGCTTGAATAATGAATTATGGCAATAATGAAATTCTTTGTTGATTTATTTACCGATTACACGATCCAAACCATTGTAATGGGTACAGCAGTGCTTGGTTTGGTGAGTGGATTATTGGGAACCTGGGCTGTACTAAGGAGGCAAAGTCTTTTGGGAGATGCAGTGGCGCATGCTTCATTGCCTGGTATTGCCGTAGCCTTTTTAATTACAGGTGTAAAAAATTCGTTGTTTTTCTTTGTTGGCGCAGCACTCGCAGGATGGCTGGCAACAATTTGGATTTCAAGCATTACAAACAATACCCGGATAAAGAGCGATACAGCCTTAGCCATTGTTCTTGCTGTGTTTTTCGGATTTGGTATGGTGCTGATCACATTCATCCAGCGGATGCCAAATGCTAACCAGGCCGGACTCGAGTCTTTTCTTTTTGGTCAGGCGGCAACAATGCTTCGCCAGGATGTGATCACTATTTCGATTATCGCTGGCGCAGTTTTCGCAATTGTTGGCCTGTTTTGGAAGGAGTTCAAGCTACTGACCTTTGATCCTCAATTTGCTCATTCTATTGGATTTAACATCAAATTACTCGATACTCTGCTTAATACACTGATAGTGATTGCGATCGTGCTGGGATTGCAGGCAGCAGGAGTCGTGCTGATGAGTGCCCTGTTAATAGCACCGGCTGCAGCAGCAAGGCAATGGACAAACAAACTAAAAAGAATGGCAATACTTGCGTCGATATTTGGATTAATTTCAGGAGTGGTTGGAACAGCAATTTCCTCCACTGCATCGAACCTGTCAACAGGTCCTGTTATCGTTCTGATATCCATTTTTATCGTTGCAATTTCGTTTCTTTTTGCACCGCAGCGTGGACTGATTGCACAGTTTTTTTTAAAACAGAAAAACAAAAAACGGATCGCATTAAACACCATGTTGGTTAACATTTATCAAATCTGCGGCCAACATGAAAACCAGGAGCACCTGCATTCGATAAGCATACTTAAACCATTGCCATCTTTCAATAAGGTAACAATAAACAAGTTATCTGAGAATGGCCTGATTCGCCTTATCGATATGAAGCAGTGGTGTTTGACTGAAAAAGGTATCAATAAAGCCAAACAAATCATCGAAAATGGAGGATAATAAATGATTGGTTTACAGATTGAAATTATCGTGATTGCAATGCTTGTGGCCGTTACCTGTGCCATCCCTGGCGTTTTCCTGGTACTTCGCAAAATGTCGATGATCAGCGACGCCATCAGTCATGCCATCCTTCCGGGTATTGCTATTGGATTTTTAATTACACATTCAATTCATTCACCTTTTTTAATAATACTCGCTGCCCTGATGGGTGTTATCACCGTTGCACTGACAGAGGCAGTAAGCAATACCAAATTGGTCAAAGAAGATGCCGCTACCGGGCTTGTTTTTCCGGCGCTTTTCAGTATCGGGGTAATTTTAATTTCGATGAATGCCGGAAATATTCACATTGACACCGATACAGTATTGCTGGGTGAAATCGCATTTGCACCTTTCGACCGGTTTACCTATAATGATGTTGATCTTGGACCGAAAAGCCTCTGGGTGATGAGTCTCATTTTTACAATTAACCTGCTTTTTATCTGGATATTCTTTAAAGAGCTGAAATTAAGTACTTTCGATATCAATCTTGCCACTAGTTATGGCTTTATACCCGTAGTGCTCAATTACGCCCTCATGAGCATTGTGTCGGTAACAATTGTCGGCGCTTTTGATGTAGTTGGCGTAATCCTGGTCATCGCTTTGATGATTGCCCCTGCAGCCACTGCCTCCATGCTCACCAACAAGCTGAAGCAAATGATCTGGTTCTCTGTTTTGATAGGTATGCTGGCCGCTCTGTCGGGGTATTGGATAGCGCGTTTTTTCGATGCTTCCATTGCAGGAGTTATGGCCACAATGTGTGGGGTGATTTTTTTTATTGTTTATTTGTTTGCTCCAGAACGCGGATTGATTGCTGCCATGAAACGCCGCAACCGGCAAAAAACTGAATTTGCTCAAATGACCCTGGCCATTCATATTTTCAACCACAGCAGAGAAAATGATGATCTTCAAGAACGAATGAAAGGCCAGCTGCCATTTCACCTGGGATGGGACCAGCCCTTTATCGAAAAAATTGTGAAACGATCAGTAAATATGGGAATAGTGACTGTTGAAAAGGAATTGATTTCGATCACAGATAAGGGAAAAAAATTTGTTGAAGCTGCCAACAGCCTCATCGGCTCCAAATATCATCCAAGTTTTACAACTTTACGGAATGAGTTCATCATCTTCACCGACTCTTAGCGATTGATATTGAGGAGTTTCAGTAACAGGAACCTGATCATATCTGTTTCATTCAACTCCAATTAAGGGTGCCCAACCGGTTGTTCGCTGTTTCTATTGGTAGGTAAATAAAATGACAAACGCTGGTAAAGTTCGCTGATATCCACCGGTTTATTGATGCAACCGGAGAATAGTTTCCTTATTTCTGCATCAAGTTTTGGAAAATCAATGGATGCCGTGAAAGCGATGATTGGAATATCTTTCAGGTCTGGGTCTGCCTTGATTACCTTAGCTGCTTCAATACCATTTTTTACCGGCATCTTCATATCCGAAAGGATTAAGGTTGGCCTTATTTCTTTTGCTTTTTCGATCAATTGTTCGCCATTTTCAACAACATGCAGTTCCACAGCAGTATCTACAAAAAATGACTGAACTACTTTTCGGTTCAATTCTTCATCATCTGCCACCAGCAAAACACCACCGGTAAACTGAAAATCAATATTTCGGGCTATTGGCTTTGCTCTTTTAAACTCCGATGTTTCAGGAAAAGCTAAGGAAACCTTGTGCAGACTCACTGTGAATGTACTTCCTTTACCAGGCTTGCTTATCAGGGTGATGTCTCCTCCCATCAGATTTGAAAACTTTTTCGATATAGCCAGTCCAAGACCAGTCCCTCTATATAAATCACTTTCCTGATGCTTAGCCTGGACAAATGATTCGAAAATATCTCTCTGATCTTCAGGTTTTATACCAATTCCGGTGTCTTCCACAACAATATCAATATGATATGTACTCGAAGCGTAAAATTTCTGGTGACTTACTGATGGCCGAACGCTGATTTTAACATATCCATGATGAGTGAATTTTAGCGCATTTCCAACCAGATTGACTAAAATTTGACGAAGCAGCACCTGATCAAGGTAAAAATGCTCCGGGAGGGTTTCATCATAATCTGCGCTAAACTCAATTTCGGCGTCTTTTGCGCTTAGATGAAATGAATACCAGATATCATGAATCAATGATTTCAGATTTGTATGTACCGGATTAACCTCGATTTTTCCAGCCTCAATTTTTGACATATTCAGCACATCATTGAGTAAAGCCAGAAGATTATAACTGCTTACTTCAATGGCATCAAGGTATTCTCCAACCTTTGGGTCGGTAATGGTCGTTTTCATTTTTGAATTAAACCCGATAATCGCATTTAACGGTGTTCTTACTTCATGGCTCATATTGGCCAAAAACTGACTCTTAAACTCCAACGCACGCTCGGTGTCCGATTTGGCTTTACGCAGATCAGCATTGGTCTTTTCTAATGCAAGCTGAGTCGCTTCTAATTTTCGTTTTGCTTTCCTCACGCGCGTGAACAGGTATGAAATAATCCCTAAAACAATAAAAGCTATAATGACTAAACTGATCATCACACGGGAAATCCGTATCTGCCTTTCGTTTGCAATCTTTTCCAGTTCCATCTTCTGGTTCAATTCCTGCTCTCGTCTTTCAAAATCAAAATTGGCCTGCATCTCCTTGATTTGAATATCTTTTTCGATGGTAAAGATTGAATCCTTGAATTGGTTTTCAAGTTCGAGGTAATCGTAAGCTTCCTTGTAATTTCCTTGATTATAGTAATAGTGGGAATAAACTCCATAAATGTTTCGAATGACGTTCAGGTTGTTTTGCGATTGGGCAAGCTCATAACTTTCCTCCAAATATTTTCGGCCTTCCAGGTCTTTGTTTAAAAATATCATCAGACATGAACCCATATTCATAAGCAATCTCGCGCGTTCATGGCCCGGTAAATATTCCTTCAATTCATAGGCAAGATCATAGTTTTCCATGGCCAGCTCATACTCTTTCTTTGCCTGATGCACGGCGCCAAGGTTATTATAAATCCCGGAAAGTGCACGATGGTTTTCTACCAATTTAAGCACACTAAGTGCCTCGCTAAGATACACGTAAGCCGAGTCATGAAGTTGCATTTTGTGAAACAGCGCACCAATATTCATTTGGGTTATGGCTATTTTTTCCTTGTCACCTGCATTTTTCTTCAATTCCAGGGACTTAAAATAATACTTACTACTGGTTTCATAATCATTGATCGTTTGATATAAAATACCCAGGTTATTGTAAATTTGTTCAATACGAAGGGTATCTTTGGCATTTTCGCTGATGCTGAGTGCATTCAGCCAATATTCGGCTGTGGTTTTGTAATCACCCTGATAATAATAGGTGGTACCAAGGATACTAGTAAAAACAATTTCATGCTTGAAATTTTTGACTTTAATTGCATAGGATATGGCCTCTTTGCAAATTTCCCGGCACTGATCAATATCCACATTCATCAAATAATCGGTCATCGCGTTGTAAGTCCACAAGATATCGTCATCGGAAATTGTATCACTTTGCATGACCATTCTCAGGCTGTCGATGTATTTGTCAGCTTTAAGACTTTGGAAAAAAAGCAGAAAGATGAATACCAGGTAGATTTTTTTCATTTAATCATCAGTTTAGTAAGTCAATACCTGCCAGCTATGAAACATGGTACCATTTAACCGACCGAAAAAACCAAATCACATTATTCCGGCGCTGGCAAACGAATTCAAATCAGGCAGTTTTGCTTTGCAAATATAATTGATGTTGCTTTAAGAATTCATATCCGGAAAAAAGTTTCCAATTTTTAGTACATACTTTTATGCACAAATTAAATATGGACTTTGATTATCAATGGAGTTAGCTTTTTGTATTGCTTTTCATTAACAGGGTTGCATAAAACTTTTTTTTCAGGATGTTTGTTGATAACCAAATTAATTCTACTTTTGCAGCCCGTTTTAAAAAGGGATTTTAAAAAGGAATAGATTTAACTGATTAATAAATGGATACCTTAAGTTACAAGACAGTAAGCGCCAATAAAGAGACAGTAACCAAAGAATGGGTTCTTGTTGACGCTGAAAACGAAGTTCTGGGGCGGTTGGCCTCAAAAGTAGCGCTTCTGCTGCGTGGAAAACTCAAAACAAACTACACACCCCATGTTGATTGCGGTGATAATGTGGTTGTTATCAATGCCGAAAAGGTCAGACTGACCGGCAATAAATGGGCTGATAAGGAGTATATCACCCACTCAGGTTACCCCGGAGGTCAAAAGGTTTTGACCGCCACACAGTTTAAATTAAGAAAGCCAGGCTCGATAGTTGAAGAGGCAGTCAGAGGAATGCTTCCAAAAAACAAACTCTCAAACCAACTTTTCCGTAATCTTCATGTTTACGTTGGTCCTGAGCACAATCAGGAAGCGCAAAAGCCAAGGAAAATCAACTTAAATGAAATTAAATAAGCAATGGAAGTAATCAACACGATAGGCAGGAGAAAAACCGCTGTAGCAAGGGTATATGTTCAACCAGGCAGTGGCAAAATCACCATCAACAAACGTGAAATTGAACACTATTTTACAGTCGAAACACTACAGAATATTGTTCGCCAACCGTTGGAACTTACCAACTATGTTGACAAATTAGATATTAAAGCCAACCTTGACGGTGGAGGTATTAAAGGACAAGCAGAAGCGCTTCGTCTTGCCATTTCAAGAGCAATTATTGAGATGGAACCGGAACATCGTCCTATCCTCAAATCCAATGGGTTTCTCAGAAGAGACCCCAGGATGGTTGAACGTAAAAAGCCCGGTCAGAAAAAAGCCCGTAAAAGATTTCAATTTAGTAAACGATAGTACCCGGATATTAAAGTGTTTAGTATCCAAACCGGTGAGACTTCATCCCGCGTTGAACTACTCATTGGTTGCTTAATCGGAATGTAAACATAAACTCAAAACTCAATGGCAAGAACAAACTTCGAAGAATTGCTCGATGCAGGTGTGCATTTCGGGCACTTGAAAAGAAAGTGGAATCCTAACATGGCTCCTTACATCTTTATGGAGCGTAACGGAATCCACATCATCGACCTTTACAAAACCGCAGCCAAGATTGAAGAGGCTGCCTCGGCGCTTAAACAGATCGCCAAATCCGGTAAAAAAGTGTTATTTGTCGCTACAAAAAAGCAGGCAAAAGACATTGTAGCTGAAAAAGTTAAAAGAGTTGGAATGCCTTACGTTACTGAACGCTGGCCTGGTGGAATGCTAACCAACTTTGCTACCATCCGCAAAGCAGTGCGCAAGATGACCCAGATCGACAGTATGATGAAAGACCCGTCCTTCACCAACATCTCGAAAAGGGAGCGCCTCCAGATTACCCGCGAAAGAGCCAAACTGGAAAAACAACTCGGTAGTATTTCTGACCTGAGCAGGCTGCCATCAGCGCTTTTCATCATCGACATTCTGAAAGAGCACATTTCGGTGGCAGAAGCCAAAAAATTGAGCATTCCAACATTTGCAATGGTTGATACCAACTCTGATCCAAAATCAGTTGATTTCCCCATCCCAGCCAATGACGATGCATCAAAATCAATTTCACTCATCATCGAAATCATGGTAAAAGCCATTGAAGAAGGGTTGATGGAAAGAAAGGTTGAAAAAGATAAGCGCGCCAAGGAAGATGAAGAGGAAGCTGAAAACATCAAAACACGTACAAGACAAGAGCTTGAAGCCGAAATCGAGGATGCAGATGATGAGGACACCCGTGCTTTGAAAAAAGAAGAACTGAAAAAGCTGAAAAAAGAAGAAGAAGAGGTAGTTGAAAGAGAAAAAAGAGCCAGGAAAGGCGCTGCGATTAGAAAAAAGTAACTAACAAACTTTAAAAAAATATAAGATGTCAAATATTTCTGCAGCAGATGTTGCAAAGCTCCGTAAACAAACAGGCGCCGGAATGATGGACTGTAAGCAGGCCCTCGGCGAAAGCAACGGTGATTTTGAAAAAGCAATTGAAATACTTCGTAAAAAAGGAGCCAAAGTAGCGGCCAAACGCGCTGATAAAGAGGCAACCGAAGGTTATGTGATGGCACAAACCAGCCAGGATCATACTTTCGGTGTTGTAGTAATGGTCAATTGCGAAACCGACTTTGTTGGCAAGAGTGAGGAGTATGTCAACTTTGTAAAAACCATCGCCAATAAAGCCACCGAAAATAAAGTAAAAACCCTTGAAGAGGCTCGCGCAATGAAAATTGGCGACCTGACCGTAGAGCAAATGCTCAATGATTTGATCGGTAAGACCGGTGAAAAAATGGAATTCGACAGCTATGCCTCCATTGAAGCACCAAAAGTAGCTTCTTACAATCACCTCGGCAATAAAATTGGTACCCTTGTAGGTCTCAATATGGCGGATGCTCCTAATATCGACGAAAAAGGTCATGATGTGGCCATGCAAATTGCCGCTATGAACCCGGTTGCCTTGGATAAAGATTCCGTTCCACAGGAAGTCATCGACAAAGAAATTGAGATTGGTATCGAGTTATCCCGTAAAGAAGGAAAACCTGAAAACATGCTCGAAAAAATCGCTCAGGGTCGTCTTCAGAAATTTTTCAAAGAAAGCACTTTACTCAACCAGGAGTTCATTAAAGACAGCAAGAAGACTGTGGGTGAATACCTGAAGGAGTCGGATAAAGGATTAACAGTGACTAAATTCTACCGTTTTGGATTGGGTTCTTAAATTTAGGGAAAGTATAAGCACAAAAAAAGGTAGCCCGATGTGGTTACCTTTTTTTTTGGATAAAAAGAGGCTATCTCTAAAGTCTGGAATTAACCCGAAACGTTGAAAATCCAAATGAAAAACGTTAGAAACAGCCTCATCAAATCAATCAGCAGTATAGGTATTCACTTCTATTGCGGGAGGATTTTTGAGGTGCTCTTTTACAGCACATAAGTTTGCGGTAGTAATTAATGCCGGTTTATATTTTTCAGGAAAGTCGGCAGGAAGATGAACCTGCAATTCAATATTATCAATGAGGCGCGTTTTGTAGTTGTAATTCATTTTCTGGGTGATAGATATCTCGTCGGTAGGGATATTACGCTGGTCGCAGAAGGATTTGATATAAATCCCTGCACATGTGCCAATGGAAGCTAAAAAAAGTGTGAAAGGCGCCGGAGCACTGCCTTCGCCGCCCGATTGCAAGGGCTGGTCTGTCGGGATAATCTGTCCGTTAAATTCAGCATTAACTTTCTTTTTTCCCTCAAAAAAAATTTTCATTTCCATGATTAAGATTGATGTTTAAGTTTTAATGAGGCAAAAATAGTATAACATTCTGCAGAAAGTTTAAACTGTAAGATTATGTAAAAACCCTTGTAAATAAAGAGTTTCGGAAAAGAATGCAGGGATGAAATTATTTCCCGCCAAATAAAAGTAACTGATCTTTTTGCCACGCTTCCATCACCCATTTTTCCGGAACTACTTTCCAATT
This sequence comes from Bacteroidales bacterium, assembly GCA_014860585.1. Taxonomy (NCBI): domain Bacteria; kingdom Pseudomonadati; phylum Bacteroidota; class Bacteroidia; order Bacteroidales; species Bacteroidales bacterium. The sequence continues at coordinate 44,529 of JACZJL010000122.1, forward strand.
GCTATTGGACACCGGACTTATGGCGCCTTTCTTTTCGATCCATTCGACGGTGTGCCAGCGGAGGTCTTTTTCGGTGCTGAATACAATACGTGCATTCAACTCCTCCACCGGTATTCCGGCGCCGACTGTCAGATGATCCCCTCCGCCGTTTCCACGATAGGAATTGACAGCAACTTTGTAAATCTTTTGAAGTTCAAATGGTTCACCATTAACCATTTTACTGATTTTAATCCGGGCGCCTACAGGCATTGAAACATCAACAGTATAAATGATTCCCTCGGCCGCATCGAGGTTCCAGAATGGATTTTGCAGGGAGGCTGTATTGTTTTTACGGAGCAGGATGTTGCCATTTTCATCTTTTTTCATCAGTAAAAGATGGTCTGATGATGATGTCATTTGATTGAACCACAACCCTGCAGAATACTCCAGATAATCTTTGATCTCCTGCCCGGTGAGGGTCATGGTATACAATAGGTTTTCGTAACGATGAAATGTAAACATATCGCGAACTAAAAGAACCCCCGGTTTAATCTCCAGGTCAAAGGAATTGGATGACGCAAATGAAATATCAGCCCCGGTCAAATCCAATTGAACCTGGTGGATAAGGTCAGTGAAGGCTGCATCACCAAAAAAAACAGGTCGTGTTGATAGAGTGGTAGTCAACTCTCCGATTGGCCGTACGACGTAATCAGTAGCATTATCGAAAGCCGGCCTGAATAGTGACATAAATGCCTGATGAGGCTCGAACGGATCCGTTACCACGATTTCACCGGTAATCTCTTTTGTATAGCTGTTTGTTGATTTATCGAGGGTGAGCGTTATATTTGCCACTGCAACGTTTCTGGCTCCATTTAATGCGCCCAGGATCAGGACTTCACTGCCAAAAAAATCGCTGGCCCATTTGTTCCATCCGTGATGATCGTGTCCAACAAAAATGACATCAAAGCCCGGAACCTGCTCGGCAATCAGTAATGAAGCATTCTCATTGAACCTTGTGTTTTCATCCTGGTTGGCGTAAGTATAATCCACACCGGCATGGAAAAGCCCGATAAGCAGGTCAGGCTTTTCGTTTTGCTGAATCTTTTCAACCCAAAGGTTTGCTGCCTCAATCATATCCTGAAATTCCAGGCCTTCCCATGTGTATTCAGGAAGCCATTTTGGAATTGCCGGTGTGATCAGCCCGAGTACTGCAATCCTGACTCCCTGCCTTTCGATGATGGTGTAAGGCTTGAAAAAGGATTCTTTTGTTTTTTGATCAACAGCATTGGCAGCCATCCATGGAAAGTTAAATTCATTCAATACTTTGTTGTAAACTGCAGGTCCCGGCTCAATATCATGATTGCCAACAGTAGCTGCATCGTATTTCATAAAATTCATTACCTGCGAAACGATGTGAGGTTCGTCATTGCGTTCAAAGTTGTAATAGTAGATCAACGGATCACCCTGCAATATATCCCCGTTATCAAGCAAAATTACCTCCTGACCGGTTTGATTTCGCTGCTGCTCCACATAGGAATAGACTTGCGCCAGCGAATGTTGGGTGGCTTGATCTGAAATCAGATCATACGGGAAAATAGCGCCATGAACATCGGTGGTTTCGATAATTTTGATGACAATCCGCTCAGGGCGGGAATTTTGCTGGCAACCAGGCAGGACGAACATTAAAAGGAAAAACAGCGCGTATAAATATCTCATTAGGTTGTATTTATTAGTAGGAAATCTAAAACATTATCTGCCTGCAATATTAACAAGATTTTACTGATAAAAAGGTTGGACTGAACAAAATTGAATATCAGCGGTTTATTGTCCAATTTTGTATGATGACATTCAAATCCTCATTTTCCCTATATGTCGCGTCGTCTTGACTTCATTGAACTTCCAATTCCGGTTCTGATTCGTAAATTGGCCATTCCAACCAGTGTCGGTTTTTTCTTTAATACGATGTTCAATGTGGTGGACACATGGTTTGCCGGTTTAATTTCTACTGCGGCTCAGGCTGGAATGGCGCTGTCATTCCCTGTGTTTTTCATCATTTTATCCGTTGGAATGGGTATTGGAACGGGCACAACAGCGCTGATTGCCAATTCAATGGGGAAGAGAGATGAGGAAGGCGCCAAGATTTTTGCCCGGCAGGCACTTGTTTTTGGTTTTGTTATTTCGGTTGTTCTTTCGATCATAGGATATCTCGTTGTTCCCTATCTTTTCCGCTTCATGAATGCTGAAGGAGAATATCTTGCCCTGGCATTGGATTATATGAATGTAATTCTTTTTTGCACAGTCACTTTTCTCATGAATGGCATTTTGAACGGAATTTTATCCTCCCGCGGCGATACCATTTCTTTTAGGAATTTCCTGATTGCAGGCGCACTGGCCAATATAATTCTTGATCCGGTGCTCATGTATGGTTGGGTTGGTCTGCCGGCAATGGGAATTGAAGGTATTGCCCTTGCCACGGTAATCATTCAGTTTGGAGGTACTCTTTACCTGGGTTACAGGGTTCGACGTACCGAACTCTTTGCATTGATCGAATGGCAGTTGTTTTATCCCCGTAAATCATATCTTAAAGAAATCATGCAGCAGGGATTTCCAGCCAGTTTCAACATGATGACTATCGCTGTTGGCATTTTCATTATTACCTGGTTTGTAAGTGCATTTGGTCAGGACGGTGTTGCAGCTTATGGCATTGCGACCCGCATTGAACAAATAGCGCTGCTGCCAACCATTGGTCTTAACATTGCGGCATTAAGCATCGTAGGCAATAATTTTGGCGCCGGACGCATTGACCGGGTGCTTGAAACTTACCGGAAAAACCTCAAATACGGAATCATCGTAATGAGTATAGGCATGGTGTGGGTTTTTCTGTTTTCCGATCAACTGATGGGGTTCTTTACAAAAAATGAAACGGTAATAAAAATCGGCGCCACTTATTTAGAGATTGCCACCCTCATCTTCAATGCCTACCTATTGCTCAATGTATCCATCGCAGTGATGCAGGGATTGAAAATGCCTATGCTTGCCGTGTGGATAGGAATTTACCGGCAGTTTTTCATGCCAATGCTTGTTTTAACCCTCTTTACGCAGGTTTTGGGTTTTGAGCTATTGGGCATATGGTGGGGAATCGTTGCCATCAACTGGTCAGCGGCGATTATTGCGGTAATTTACACCTTACGTAAATTGAAATCCCTTAGTTTACACCCAGCCTCATAAGTTACTCATATTCATTATTTAACGATGTGATTCCAGATTATTCTC
>JACZJL010000123.1 GCA_014860585.1 Bacteroidales bacterium
AACCAGTGATATCGACAATGGAACCGTAGTCATATCCCTGGTAGCTCAGCCTTTGAGTCCATGTGCTGTTGTTGCTACCAGCCAGGTTACCCTGCAGGTGAACTATTGCCATGAACTCATGATTCCGCAGGGTTGGTCAGGGCTCTCTTCATTTGTCAATCCGATTGATCCTGCTATGGAGGATGTGTTCCAAAGCGTAGTCACTGACCTCATTATCCTTCAGTCGCTTACCGGATTCTACTGGCCAGGTCAACAGATCAACACCATAGGCAACTGGAACACCCAGGAAGGCTATTCCATCAAAGTAACCAATCAGATCGAACTGACTATTGTCGGATCGAGGTCATCCAACAGGACATTGCAACTCAGCCAGGGCTGGAACCTGATCCCTGTGTTGAGCGAATGTGAGGCGGAAGTGGAAGCACTTTTTGCAGATAAAGGGGTAATTGTAGTCAAAGAAGTAGCCGGATGGCAACTTTACTGGCCGGCATTCAGCATCAATACCTTGCAAATCCTGCAACCAGGCAAAGCGTATTATGTACTGATGGGCAATGCTGAAACAATCACCTATCCGGGTTGCACCAAAAGCGGAACCTCTTCAGTGATCAACTCTACCAATCCGAATATGATGGAAATCATCGGGAACGCGCCATGGACAATGACCAGCCGAAGTGCAGCTACCCATATCATCGCTTTCCCCAAACAAGCCATCAGTGAGTCATTGATCAAGCCTGGCGACTATATTGGGGCATTCGACGAAAATGGCAATTGCTATGGAATGATACTTTGGGAGAACTCAACAATGAGTATGATGCTGTTTGGAGATGACCCAACAACTGCCATGAAAGATGGCTTCACAGCCAATGAACCGGTCGAACTCAGACTTCATGTAGTCACAACAGGCACAGATTATACACTCGAGTTAACATGGGATGCCAGCTGGCCACAGCAGAATGGGACATTCGCCGCAAACGGCATCAGCGCCATTGCCGGAATCAACCTTGGAACGGCACTGTCAGCAGAAGATCAGAGCAGCAATAAAAATGATGTGCTGATCTATCCCAATCCGGCAGGCGAAACGCTTTTCATTGATCTTGTTGATCAGCAGGAGATTCAGTTGATCATGACCGATATGCACGGAAGGGAAATGCTGCGACAGAAACTACTCACGCTTCGCAACCAGATTGATCTGACGGTATTGCGCAGCGGAATTTACCTGTTACAGCTCGAAGGGAAGGATTTTAAGCGCATCGAGAAGATCATTAAAAGGTAAGATGGACTATAAATCTGCTTTTTAATTCATTTTATATTAAAGCCCTGGCCATGCGCCGGGGCTTTTTTAATTGCTTGTCCTAAAAGAACTTTGTAAATTGTACTCTTATACAAAAATAAGTCGAAATTGACATTGTTGTTGACAGCAAAACATTTATAACATATAGCTAAACAATTAGTTATTATTTACCGTCTATTATTTACCATCCATTTAAGATAATTTAATATTTGAATCATTCCCATGAACTTCCATGATAGTATTATTGCACCATTTTACCAAATAATAACCTAAAAACTTTCTTCAAGAATCATTATTATGCAAACATCTACTAATCAATTGTTTAAAACGACTTCAATTTTAAAAAGGAGCTTTTTTCTTCTATCATTAATTTTAATCAACCTGGGTGGTTTTTCGCAAACTCCTATTGCCTGGTATTCCTTTACCGGCAATGCCAACGATGCTGTTGGTTCAAATCACGGCGCCGTAAATGGCGCTACCCTTACCACCGACCGCTTTGGAAATGCCAACAGCGCGTATAGTTTTGATGGGGTGGATGATAATATTTCCTGCAACTTCGGAACCAACCTTACATCGGCTTTTACGGTGAGTTGCTGGTATAAAATGCCATCGCTTCCTGCGGCTAATACTGTTTACGAAATTCTAAGCAAGCGAAGCTTATGTGCCAGTGCATTCACCGATTTTCCATTTGGATTGAGTGTGAACGCTACTGGAAATGTGACGGCATTGTTTTCAAAAGGTGATGATTTTACGGCTGAAAACATTTTACAATCGGATGCATTGGCGGTTAATCAATGGAATTTCATTACAGTTACATTTAATGCGAATAATTCAGCAGAACTCTATATTAATGGAGTTTTAGCTACATCGGAAGTCATCAATTATGAAGTGTCAGAAAATGCGCAGAATTGGACGATAGGCAGAGCTTCACAAGAAAATCTATCAGGTTGTCCCATTACAAATACGCATACCAATGGTTTTATTGACGAAGTTAAGATTTACAACACTGCCCTAACGGAAGCACAAGTACTGGCAGAGTTCAATTCATTTATAGGCCAAAACTACCGCAGCATCACCTCCGGCGACTGGAGTTCGCCTTCCACCTGGGAAGTATTTGACGGAACTTCCTTTGTCCCTGCAACCAATGCACCTACGAGTGCTGATGGGGTAATAACGATACGAAATGAACACAATGTAACAGTAAACAGTGCTGTTACGGTTGACCAGGTTGTGGTAGAAGTTGGAGGAACATTGACGCAAAATGGTGCTATTATTTTAAACAATGGAATCGGAAATGATTTATCAGTAAGCGGAATTTGGGTTTGGAATGGCAGTTCTATAAATGGAAGCGGTGAAGCTTTAATAGCTACCGGAGGCTTACTTAACCTGGTAACCGGAAATGACAAGGTATTAGGAGCAAACTTTATTAATAACGGCACTATTGACTGGCAGGATGGTGGCTTGAGATCTTCAGTAAATGGCCTTATCTTGCAGAACAACGCTTTTTTTACCATCAGCGGTAACAATGGTGCCGATCAGATCAACGGAACAGGAAACTTCATTTTCAATAACAATGGAACTTTTACAAAGACAAGCAATGGTGGGACAGGACTTAATCACTTTTCGCTGAATAACTTAGGCGTACTGAATATTAATGGCGGTACACTGGTTTTTGCCAATGGAACCATCAATAATTCATCACCCATCATTTTATCCAATGCTACATTAGCAGTTAATGAAGGGTTAACGTTTAACTGGAATACCGGTTCAGCCATCACAGGTAGCGGAGTTTTGAGTTTTAATCACCCTGGATCTACATTGGTTTTAAATAATGATATGGTTATTCCATCCACCACTTCATTGGTTCTTGCCTCCAATGTTACCGGTGCAGGGAATCTTACCTGTAACGGTGCGCTAACACTCGACTCTTATTATATAGAGATAAACGGACCGGGAACCTTGGCAATAAATGAAAACAGCATCTGGAATGCTGCAAGGTTAAACCGGGTAACTACGGTTGCTAACGGCAAAACACTTACGATGGCTGGTGGCAGCGATAAATGGTTAGGCGCAAACCTGACTAACAATGGAACCATTGACTGGCAGGATGGCAGCTTCAGGTTCACAGCGGCAGGTGTCACTTGTACGAATGCCGGTTTGTTTACCATTAGTGGTAACAACGGAACCGATCAGATAAACGGAACAGGAAACCTTAATCTTATTAATTCGGGAACGCTAAAAAAAACCAGTACAGGAACAACTTCGTTCAATCATTTTTCATGCACCAACAATGGCACTATTCAAGGATTGGGCACCTATAATTTTATGTCGAACCCAATTACAGGCAATGGATCTATTGCGCCGGGCTTATCTCCCGGAATACTTACTATGGATGGTCAGCAACCTCTTTCAGCAAACAGCACACTGGAAATTGAAATTCTTGATGGAACCGGAGCAGGAAGCGGACACGACCAATTGCAACGAAATGGAGACTTGACCCTTGCAGGTACCATCACCATTACCGAAACGGGCATCGTACCAAATGGTGTTTATACCATTATCAATCTTACATCTGGAACCATCAGTGGCAGTTTTGCTTCTGTTAATTTGCCGGCAGGTTACACTTTGCAGATTAATGCTGCCACAGTAACTGTTACCAGGTCTTTGGCTGTTGAGGCAAACTACGCCAGCCAGTTTGGGAATAGCATTGTAATGAATGGAACCAATGATTTCGTTGATTGTGGTAACAATGCTGCATTAAATATTACCTCCAACCTTACCCTGGAAGCCTGGATAAAACCCACGGCATTTGGAGTTTTAAGGCAAATTTTACACAAGGGTGGAGGATCGAATCCAGACCGGGAAGGATTTCAATTAAGAATAGATGGGGGTGCATCTGCAGCCATTGTAATAGCAAATGGCAGCACGTTTGATGCTGCCAATATTACATTTTCAATTAACGATTTGAATAAGTGGATGCATATAGCAGGTGTTTACGATGGCACTACCATAAAAATATATCGTAATGGCATTCTGGCAGAGTCTAAATCAACTACGCAAACTCTTACCCACAATACCCAGCCACTTTTAATCGGCAAACGGAGTGATGGCTTTAATTTTGAAGGATCCATTGACGAAGTCTGCATTTGGAACACTGCCCGCACGGCCACCGAAATACAAAATAACATGAATGTCCAACTTGCCGGTAACGAAACCGGCCTGGTTGGTTATTGGGATATGAACCGAATCGGGCAAGGTGCAGGTTTAACAGTTGAAAATAAAGCAACCGGAACCGGTGCGGTATTAAATGGAACTACGCAGGGTACTGCTACCACTCCTGTATTCAGCAATGAATTTAACATCCCGGTTTTAATTGCCTACTACCCGCTTAATGGCAATGCCGCCGACAGCAGCGGAAATAATCTGCACGGCACTATTATAGGTTCTGTGCCTGGAGCAACTGATCGAAACGGGAATGCCAACGGCGCTGTTTCATTCAATGGAAATACGGCTAACCGGATTGAAGTAGATGATAACATACTGCTACACACCTCCAGCATAACCATTGCAGCCTGGGTAAAATTGAATTCCTTAGGCGGAATAAAAACTTTTGTGGATAAGCCCATGGGCAATAATGTTTCTGACTCATGGCATCTGGGGACTGAAAATAGCAATTTTTCGTGCTGGCACATGAATGACCCGGTCAACTTTAATCCATACTCCCAAGTCACTTCACCTGCAAGCACCGGTCAATGGCACTATGTTGTAAATACATTTGATAATAACTCCAAACAGCATAAACTCTATATTGATGGTGTTTTAAAAACCACCAATACATTCAACAGCAGCATTGGTTACGATAATAGTAAACTCTATATTGGTGCTGCCATTGAAAGCGGAGGTTTAAATTTCCCGATGGACGGTCTGATAGATGAGGTGAAAATATACGATAAAGCTTTAACGGCAGCGGAAATCACCAATGAACTCATGAACGATTTAACAGCAAGTAAGCCCGGTAGCGGCATTGCACTGAGTTTTGATGGAGTGGATGATTTTATTACCATCCCCAATTCTCCTTCAATAAACTTTGGCACTAATAACTTTTCTGTAGAATTCTGGATAAATTCTTCCGATCTTACACGAGAAATTCTTTTCCAGAAAAGGGATGATTGTAATGGTGGTCCAACAAATAATTTATGGGGAATAGAAAAAAATGCTTCCGGTGAAATTTCATTTGAGGTCAATGCACCAAGTGTAGCTATAGTAATCCCAAATGCAATTGATGGAAAATGGCACCACATCTTTTTTACCAGAACCGACTCGGAACTAAAAGGATACAAAGACGGTATCCTCGTCGCATCTGTTGCTTCATCAGGTGTGAATGTAAGCAATAACACCGATTTAAAAATAGGTACAGGCGTATGTAGCCCTTTCTATCCTGGCAACGGATTCCCTACTGCCACTTTAGATGAAGTAAGATTGTGGAATGTTTCTCTCACCGAAACCCAAATCCGCGACCGGATGTGCCAAAAAATCACATTATCCGACCCGCTTTACGCCAACCTTGCTGCATATTACAATTTTGATGAAAGCACCGGCACAACTGCTTTTGATGCCACAGCCAATGCAAATCATGGCACACTAATTAATGGCCCTGCAAGAGTAATCAGCGGCGCAGCAATCGGCGAAACATCAGTACACAATTATGTAAGTTCAGGATTTCCGGGAGCTTCGCTTACACTGAACGGACAGGATAATTTATCGGTCGTTTATACAGCCGGAACCTATTCATCCACAGCAGGTACACATATCTATGGGGTTAATGAAAATCCAAATTCTCAAAACGGCGTTAATGCAATCAGTGGTAACCAAAAATACTTCGGTGTGTTTACTGCTAATATTTCAAACCCTGATTACACCACAACATATAATTATACCGGTAATCCTTCGGTTGATTTATCGAATGAAAATGACTTACAGCTTTTTAATCGCAGCAATAATGCTTCAACTGCCTGGACCAACACAAACGCCACATTAAACACCACAAATAAAACCTTGCTTACTTCAAATCAGCAGGGAGAATTTATGATTGGAACAACCCCGCTGCAGGAAACCATTGTACTTCGCAGTGGTACAGGCGATTTTGGACAGGCAGATGCCAATGTTAAAATGCTTGTAGGGCCATCAGGTACGTATTTCCCAGATGTATTTACCAGTGCCGATTTTACAGCCGCACGAACCGGCCCGCCCGCATTGGTCACGCAAAATCACCCGGCATGGATAGCTTCCTTACCTGCTGACCCTGACGCCAGATGGATCAATAATGTGGGTAATTATGGCGGTGGTAATACATGCCTCTATGCCATCGACTTTATGATAAATGGCAATGTTACAAATGCAGATATAGACTTTAATTTCGCTGTTGATAATGTATTGGGAGGGAATCAGAATCAGGGTGTTTATATCAATGGTCAGCCTCTCTCAGGTAATACTGCTAATATTGGCAGTTACTCAGAACAGTTCAACATTAACAGGAATGATATTGTGCCTTTGCTTCAGCAGGGGTTAAACACATTGTATGTTAATGCTACCGATTTAGGCCCACCGGGAGCAGTAATTTTTAGTGCGACCCTCAACCTGATTTATAGTAATAGCAACCCTGGTTTTATTGCTGCACCACAAAGCAGTTGTCTGGCCATAGTGCCAAATCCTTTAACCGGAACTCCTGCTTTCAACAATGATCCGGAAACCACATATCAATGGCAGGACAGCGTTCCTTCCGGCAACTGGAATAATATTCCGGAGGCTACCAACGGAAATAGTTTTGCGCCGCCATTGCTGAATACACCAACGTATTATCGCCGCCTGGCTACACTTAACGGAATAACAATTTCGAGTAATCTGGTATTTTTGGATATTCGGGGCGCCATCAGCCCAAACATCGTTCCGGTAAATGAATGGAATGTGTATGCCTACAATGGCACCGATTTGAACTTAGGCGCAGGCACCAGCTACCAGGGCTATTATTCGGTGAGCGGTTTGGTTGTAAATTCCGAAAGTCTCTGGGGTTCCAATTCGGCACCTTCATCAGCGCCGGGTTATAAAGGATGTGCTGTGAATCAGGCGCCATGGACTTTAGCTGTGAAGCGGCAGGGTTTTACCGAAGGAAATTACATCCTAAACATTACCTCCGTTGATAACAGCGTTCGTGCTTACCTGGATGGCAACGAAATTTTCGCTGCCGGTGGATTTGGACCCTATCCGAATATTACCTTGGGTGCATTAAATGCCAATTCCGTTATCGAAATCAGAGCCGAAAATTCGGGCGGACCCGGCTACTTAAATTTTAATTTGCAAATCTCAGCCCTGCAAAGTGGAACGATTGGATCGAACCAAAACAATTGCGGTAGCTTTACCCCGGCGCCACTCACAAATGTTGCAAGTGCCTTTGGGGGCTCTTCCCTCAATATTTCATACCAATGGCAGCAAAGCGCCGACAATCTCACTTTTGCAGATATCAGCGGAGCAACAGCATCAACCTATCAGCCAGATTTTGTTGCCGATTTTATTTATATAAGGCGCAAAGCCTTTAATGCGAATGCTGAAGAAGCATTCAGCAATGTGGTTTTCCTGAAAAATGCCTTACCTGCCGTTCCTGTTATAACAGCAAGCGGCGCTACCACTTTCTGTGATGGTGGAAGTGTTACATTGACTTCCAACAGTGCAACAGGAAACCTATGGAGTAACGGCGCAACCACCCAAAGTATCCTCGTAAACCTGGCGGGTTCTTACACGGTAAGTGTAAATTCGGAGGGTTGCACCTCAGCGCCTTCCGAGGCTGTAGTTGTAACTGTTCTTCCGTTACCGGAAGTTTCCATTTCCGGATCATCGGCATTTTGCCCCGGTGGTTCTGCGCAGCTCACTGCATCCGAAAGTATTTCATACCTCTGGAATACCGGCGCCACCACCCAAAGCATCACGGTTACGGAGCCCGGAATTTATTCCGTTACTGTACCAGGTGAAAATGGCTGCGAAGGTTCTGCCCAGTTTACTGTTGAACCTTTTCCACTTCCTGTTAGCCCGGTAAGTTTGCTACTCCCGGCCGACAGTACCTACGGAATTGCAGATCCGGTAACCTTTTCTTGGTCGGCTGCTGCAAATGCAACGGCCTACGACCTTTATATCTGGCGGACAAACCAGCAGAAACCTGCTATTCCATCAGTTTCAGGAATTACTGGAACCAGTTATACCTACACCGAATATCTCAACAAAAACTATATTTACAACTGGCAGGTGGTGGCACGAAACCTTTGTTACCAGGGCGAAAGCGCTGTCCGGTTTTTCTCATTTTATGTATTTACCGACCTTGCTGTTGAGCAGGTCACCATTCCATCAAACGCGGTTGCCGGCGAAACGGTTTCTTTTGACTTCATCATCAAAAATATTGGTAGCGTAGGTACGGGCATCATCCCCTGGAAAGATGATATTTATCTTTCGTCATCCCCCATATTTGACATAAGCACAGCCCTCAAAGTGGCATCAGTCAGCAATAAATCTTCACTGAGCGCCGGTATGAGTTATACCAACAGCGTAAATATTGTTTTGCCGCAATACCTCGAAGGATTGCAATATGCTTTCGTTAAAACCGATGCCAATAATATTATTCAGGAAACTGATGAAACCAACAATGAGTTGGGATCGCAAAATGCGATACTGGTAAGTTTGCCACCTTATCCTGATCTGGCAGTGAATGATGTACAATCGTTGAGCGGAAACATCGTCCCCGGCGAAAGTCTTACTGTTGGCTGGAGTGTTGAAAACATTGGCAATGCCTCTGCGGTAGGAGGATGGAGCCAGCGTGTTGCGATTATTTCCGGTGCGCAGATTCAAATTCTTGGGTATGTCCAAAACACCGAAAGCCTCGAACCTTCAGGAAGTATCGCACAAAGTTCGGGTTTTACTGTTCCGCAGCAATTAGGAATGGAGGGCGATGTATATCTTCAGGTGAAACTGACACCCAATGATGGTTTAATTGAGAAGCCAAACGGCACGTTAAATAACACTGCACTGTCGGCTCAAACCATCATGCTCGAAAAACGTTTAGCCATTTCGCTTCCACAGCCAACCATCAACGAAAATGAGCAGGCTCCTTTACAATGTATGATTTTCAGGAGCGGAAACCGTGATGAAGCCCAGGTTGTGAATCTTTCGTTTTCGGAAGAAAACCGTGTTACTCTCCCATCAATAATCATCATACCTGCTAACCAGGCAGGTGCAATGTTCAACATTTCGGCCATTAACAATAATCTGACTGAGGGCAATATTGCGCTCCAAATATCGGCAGATGGAAATAATTACCCAACGGCTGTTGCCCAGCTTACGATTATTGACGATGAGGTTCCGGGACTTTCGGTAAGCATAGATAAAATTGAGGCTTCCGAAGGAGAAACTTTCCAATTGACTGTAACCCGGGATGTAGTTACAAACAACCCGCTTACAGTTGCCCTCTCCACAAGCCGGCCCAATCAAATAAATTTACCGGGATCAGTGATTATTCAGGGTGGCGAATCATTTGCTTCCATCGAAATTCCTGTATTAAACGATAATACACCCGAAATTACCGAAAGTGTTTCGCTTAATGCTTCCTCGGTTGGATTTGTGCCAGCATCAACTTCAATTTCAATTGTTGATAACGACATTCCTCAGATTACCTTTACCATTGATCCGGTTTCAGTATCGGAAGCCGGAGGACCCTATGCCTCATGGGGTAACGTAACTTTAGCACAACCTGCCAATGGAAATCTGGTAATCCAGTTATCGGCTAACCTATCCGGACAACTTTATTTTCCTTCACAAATATCCATACCAAACGGACAAATACAAAAGCAGTTTAATGTTGGGGTTGTTGATAACAATATCCTCGACGGAGACCGGGAAATCGCCATTACTGCAGCGGTATTCATACCATCGTGCGGCTGCGGGGCACCCTCGGGAACTGTTGGAGAATCGGCTCAAAGCATCACCATCTTCGACAATGATGGCCCATCGCTTTCAGCAAGTTCCAATCCTTTTGTAGTTTTCGAAAATCAAACCAATGCCGGCATTCTTACGATAACAAGAAATACCCTTGGCGGAAATGAAATCGCTCTATCCATCGAGCATAACGGCGATGATGAAATCGAAATTCCGGCAACCGTAATATTTCCTGAAGGCGCAACTTCCGTGGATGTGCCATTCAATACGCTTGATGATGGAATTGAAGATGGAAACCAGATCGTTTCGGTAAACGTATCCTCCGAAAATTATAGCTCCGGCGCATGCTGGATCATGGTAAGCGACCGCAATCTACCCGATTTCGTGGCCCAAAATTTATCATTATCCAAAAATTCAATTCTCATTAACGAAAGCCTGGATATTGGTTTTCAAATCGCCAATGAGGGTTTCGCCCTTGCTGCCAGTGGTGCGGAGGTTAAATTTTATTTATCTTCCGATGCCCAGATTGATAATGGTGATGTTTTAATTTCAACACAATATATTCAATCGGTTTTGACGATAGGTGGTTCTGAATTAATCAGTACCAGTTTTATACCTGAAACAACGGTCGGTAATTTCTTTATCATTGCCAATGTAAATGTAAATGGTGCTTTAAATGAATTGGTGGCAATTAACAACACTTCTGTTCCTGTTCCGCTTTCGATATCGCCTGATTATACTGCAACTGCATTTGTAAACGGAGATGTTTTTAACGGAACCTCACCAATAACAATAACCGGAGTTACTGAAACAGTTGCAAAAAGCCCTGCACCCAACAAAGCTGTTGATGTGTATGTTGTGGTAAATGGCGCCAGACGTGTTTTAAATGTGGTTAGTAACAATGCCGGTGAATTCAGTGTCAACTTCTCACCTCTGAATGGTGAGGCCGGCGAATATTTCGTTGGCGCTTGCTTTCCTAATCAGGGATTGAGTGAAGCACAGGATGAATTTACCATCCTGGGAGCAAAACATACGGCCACAGATTTTATTAAATGGGATATGTTTTTGAATGAAACAAAACCATTTATCATTGATATTCAAAATCTTAGCAGTCTTGTGTTAAACAACGTGCAGTTACAAGTAGTGTCTGCACCTCCGGGGTGTACGGTAAATTTTGTTCCTGTACCCCAACTTGCGGGAAATTCCATCGCAATAATGAGTTATTCAGTCACTGCTACTTCGGTAACTTCGGGCAATCTTTATCAGGAAGTTAAGCTCCAGCTCACATCAGCCGAAGGCATAAAATTCAGGTTCAGTGCATGGTTTTACAGTCAAGCAACCCGTGGAAACCTAAAGCTCGACCCGGTGACCCTCAACAAAGGTATAGTGCGGGGAAGCATCAATTATGCCGAGTTTGAAATAATAAATAACGGAATGGATCAAACCGGACTTATCAAGGTGATATTACCTCAGAACAACTGGATGTCACTGGCATGTCCTGACACAATATCTTCATTACTCCCAGGACAGTCAGCAAGTGTTACTTTAACCCTTATCCCAGGTGACGATTTGCAGTTAAATAACCCGATAACTGGACAGATAGCACTTTCAGCAACCAATGCAAATAGTGTGGCCCTCCCATTCTCGTTCGAACCGGTGTCGATTGAAACCGGGAGTCTGCTGGTAGATGTTGTGGATGAGTATACTTTCAACACCGAATCTGCTCCACATCTTGAAGGTGCAACAGTAGTTGTTTCGCATCCATATACCGGGCAAATTATTGCCCAGGGATTAACCGATGTAAACGGCCATTTCCTGGCAGAAGAATTAAGCGAGGGTTTTTACAACCTTAAAGTTACAGCGCTTCATCATGGAAGTTACCAGAACAATATTTATATCGAAAAGGGGATTGTCAATAATGAGGAAGTATTTATTGACTTCCAGGCGATTACTTATTCATGGGAAGTTATCCCAACACAAATTGAGGATCAATATGTGATTAGTTTAGTCGCTGTTTTCGAGACCAATGTTCCGGCACCGGTAATCGTTATGAATATGCCTGATTCTTTGCCCCAACTGGCCAATGGCGAAGTGTTTCCATTCATTCTTACATTGACCAACCATGGTTTAATTACAGCACGGGATGCCATTGTAAAATTACCAGATGACCCGGAATATTTGTTCACTGCCAATGTAAATATTGTTGATATTCTTCCTCAAACCTCGGTTCAGATTCCTGTTATCATGGAACGAAGACCTGAGGGTAAATCTTCTGAGAATGGGGGAAATTGCAGAAATTTTGCAAAAGTTACCTATAAGTATATATGTGGGCCCAATGATCAGATAAGGTTTGTTATGGAGGAAACAATCCTTAAAGGCAGGTATTGTAGTGATGCGGCATTTACAGGAGGGTCGTATGGTGGAGTCGAATTTTTGTACAGCCCGGGAAATGGTTCCTCTGCGATTACCATTGATGATATTTTTCCTTTCTCAATACCGACCACCATTATTGTAGAAGAAAAAAAAGGATGTGATCCCTGTTTACTGGAATTTTTAAATGCCATGCTGGGATGTACAAGCTTCTCGCAAGCCGGTAACGGTTTTAGTGGTAAAAGCATTAAGGGAGGCACCATTGGTACTGTTGTTAAATGGGTTGCACAAAAGTACCCTTCTTATGTAGCCTTAAAAGAGACTAAGGACAAGTTAGAATGTGCCTATAATATAGGTCATTCTCTTGGTTGTAAGATAAATGAAGGGCTGGGGGAAAAGTCCGGTGAAATAAAAAGTGGGGTACCTGCCGAAATCATCCTGGCACAGGAGGATATGTTTATGGCGGATAAGGGATTTCATGCAATAATCAATATTGCTGATGAAATTTACAACAATGATCTTTTATTCGAAAGAGAGGATTTTGGGATTTTTAATGATTCGGTGATGAGCAATATCAGTGGATTGCTGCCTTTCGATGACGACAGGCAGTCAGCATTGTTGAATATTTTCAGCAATTCTGATATCACACCTGGCGACATCACCGGATTTGTTAACCGTTGGAATTCAACGATGGATGCGTGGGACAATAGCATTTATTCGCCAACGCCTGAATTTCCGGATGTGGTTGATACAGTTTTACTTTACAATCATATGCTGCAATTTGATTCGGCAATGAATTATGTCGAGCTGCAGGGATTATCAACTTTACCCGAATTATACAACAGAGCTTTCGGTATTATTGAAGGATATACTGAGCAGGAATCCAACTCGGTTTGCGCCAAGGTATCAGTTCAGTTCTCTCAATCCCTCACCATGACCCGCGAAGCTTTTGAAGGAACACTGACTATTTTTAATGGCCATGAAACCGATGCCATGCAAAACATCATGCTCGACCTCGAAATCCGTGATGAAGAAGGAAATCTGCGGAACGATCTTTTCCAGATCAACACCCAGGCACTTAACCTGATAACCGGAATTGATGGATCAGGCACACTTGGCGCGCAGACAGAGGGAAGTGCAGTAATTCAGTTTATTCCCGAACGGGGAGCAGCGCTGGATGTCCCAAAATATTATTCCTTTGGCGGCACGCTTTCTTATCTCGATCCTTTTACCGGCGAGATTTTCGAACAAGCTTTGTTCCCTGTAACTCTGCAGGTTAATCCAAGTCCAAACCTTTTCATTGATTACTTTATGCAACGCGATATTCTGGGTGATGATGCCCTTACCGAACCCATCGAGCCAATGGTACCCGCAGAACTGGCCGTGATGATTGACAATCAGGGTGCAGGAACGGCATACAGCGTGAACATCGAATCGGCACAACCCGAGATTATCGAAAACGAAAAAGGACTTTTGATTGACTTTAATATCGTGGGCTCAAACCTCGGTGGTAAACCCACCCAGCTTGGGCTTTTAAATGTTGATTTTGGTAGTATCGAAGGTGGTAAAATTGGTGTTGGCCAGTGGTGGTTTACCAGTTCGCTGCTAGGGCATTTTATTTCGTACGAAGTTAAAGTTAATCACCTCAACAGTTTTGGTAATCCTGATTTGAGCCTTGTCAGCGATGTTCAGATTCATGAACTCATTAAAAGTGTTTCGGTGTATGGTCTGTTAAACGACAGCATTGGCGACTTCCTTGTGAATGATATTCCGGATACAGACGACATTCCGGATGCACTTTACTACTCGAGTGGAATCGTTGCTCCCGTTTATCAGGCCAATAGCGCAACAGTTGATGGTCCGGTTAGTCTGAACGACCTGGAAATTGAACTCACTGTAACGCCATTTGTAACAGGATGGAACTACATAAAAATCAATGACCCCGGCAAC
>JACZJL010000124.1 GCA_014860585.1 Bacteroidales bacterium
TATTGCTTATCTTTTTACGCCTGACATGGGGATCCAAATTGCCGGAGCTGATGGCTCATGGGGAAATTTCATCATCAATAATGCGGGCGCCGTTCAAACGATGGTAAGCGAACATCTTTATTCCTCCGATAGCCTTTCGCGTTACTACCATTTCCAGCACACCGAACCTTCGTGGGCAGTCGTTGGGGCTAAATCTGATTTTGATTACTGTAATTGGGAAATTCAGCTTTACAACAACACAAACTTCAACCAAAATCCGGCCTTTTCTTCAACTTTTGACGGCATTACCAATTTTATGGTTGTGGATGGAAACCATTATCCATCCTCGCTGAGAGGCATTAAAATAAAACCATTGGACGGCCATCGCCCCGTACAACTGGAATATGAAGGGGGTAATGAAAACCTGGTGTTTGGCTCAAATGGCCCCTACGCCTGGAATACGAGCGAAATTGTGGAAATGAAAGAAATTCACCTTACCCCGGGAAGGTATTATTTTGAGTTAGAAACAACTTCAGGCTGGCCTGACCTGGGAATGGCACTCTATGGTTCGACGGATGGCATCTACCTTAAACCACAAACTTTTAACATTGCTTACTCAAATTACGCATCCGGCGCCGGCCTGGAATCTTTCACCGTAAACATCACCCAGGAAGATGATTATGGTTTGTGCGTTTTCTCGAACCGCCATGAAACTGGAAACTATAAAATAAAAATCCTTAATGCCTGGATCTGGACAGGTGCAGTATCGTCGAACTGGCATGAGCCGGGCAATTGGAATACAAACCTGGTTCCTGACAACTTGTCCAATGTTGTGATTACAGGTGACGGCTATGACCCGATTATATCGGAATCCTTCGCTATGTGCGCTGATCTTAACATTCTGAATGCCGGAAGGCTCAGATTAAACGGAAACAACCTTATGGTGACAGGTAACCTCTATCTCCATGGCTGGCTTTTGATCCTCAATCCCGATAATAGAGTAGATTGCGACGGTGATATCGTGGCAGAGCAATACAGCTATTTGGAAATGACTCCCGGATCGGGAATTAATGCTTTTGGCGACTGGACATTTGGGGAGAACTCAAATATTCTGCTCAACAGCGGTTTCGTGGATTTCAGGGGAAGCTTCAACTCAACGATTTATTGCCTTTCGGAAACCTCAAGGTTTTACGATTTGAAAATCAGCAAAATGAGCGGCGCAACAGTCAGGTATGACAATCACATCGGAATTCAGCCGTTGAGGGTTAAAAATGAATTCCTGATCAATTTTGGTGGTACATTTATTCAATCGGCCATGCACACCGTGATAATTGATGGAACATTTAACTGTGTTGCTGGCGGAAATTTTTATTTTCAGGATGGAACGGTAAGGTTTGAAAGAGCCGGTGCAGGCGGCTTTTCAATTAACAGCAATACCGGAAGTTATTTCAACGATGTTGTAGTGAGTGTTGGCGATTGGTTAGGCTTGGCCAGCGATATTGAAATACGGGGAGATTTGCTGATTGAGGAAGGAACATTTAAGACAAACGGTCATGATGTTTACATCAAAGGCAACTGGACAAACAATGCAACTTTTAATCACGGAAATTCAAGGGTTATCTTCAATGGAACCGGCATACAGGAAGTGCGCGGCGCCAACTTCTGGGAACTGGAGCTGAACAAATCGCTGGGCGAACTGCGTGTTCCGGCCACAACCGTTTCAGTGCAACATTACGACTGGACGCAGGGTACTGTGCGTGTGAACGGGGGCTGGTTTCAGTTAAACGGCCTTGAAGACCCCGGAATTTATGGAACTGTAATTCTGACCAGTGGACAGCTCGATTTGCATCAGCTACCTGATGAATTCCTTGACCTGAACGGAAATTTGCAGATTTCGGGTGGAGAAATGAATATTTACGGAGGCGACGGCGACAGCTACTGGCCCTATTCAGCCAATGCGACCTTTACAATGAGTGACGGAGTGCTCGATTTCAGATCCAACGGATTACGCATCCATAATTCAGCAACCTATTCGTTAACTGAAAATATTACAGGCGGCGTTATCAAAGTCAATGGCGATCTGACAGTGACCCGGACCGATTTTAATCCTGCCGGAGGGAAATTTTTATTCTACGGTTACACCGAAGATGCAACATTATCAGTAACCACAGGAAGCAATCTTTTCAGCCTCGAAGTGGATAAAAGCAGCAAGAAGAAAGCACAGGTAAAGACGTTGACTGCAAGCGGAACTCTCGATCTGAACGGCGATTTTATTCTCGAAGGCGGTAACTTTGAAGC
>JACZJL010000125.1 GCA_014860585.1 Bacteroidales bacterium
TGGTGATTTCGGTTCGGGGAAGGGTTTCTGTTCCAATCTTCACTTCCAGCCAGGGAGTAAAGCCTTCGAACATTTCGGCGGCGAAGGCCATATCGTCGCCGGTTCCGGTTCCCAATTGTACCGAGTAAAGACCATTAACGACGTTAACAACTTTGGCCACTACGCCGGAAGTTGGCCAAAGCTGGTTCCCTCCGGTGGAAGCATCGAACATGGCAAAGGTCATGGCCACGTTGTTTTGGTTGATGGCATTGCCGCTGTTGTCGAGCAGCTTGCCCTGCCAGGTGATGGTGGTTGGCTGAGATAATAATTGAAAGCTCAGCGCCAGGAAAAACAGAAGAGTAGTAATTGTTTTCATCTTTGATTCATTTTAAATTTGTACATTGAGCTAATTTTTAATTGTTTAATCCTGTTTTTAATATCATTTCCTAAAAATTTTAATGGATAAATGGTTGAATTGTTAAACCTTCGACACACTTCGATCCCGCACGTGCGAGACTCAGTGCTGGTGCTCAGGTCTAGAAAGCCCGAACCGCGCGAACATTGAAGGGGCCGTACTTACTGTAGTCCCACTGAATGCCATTGTAGAAAGACTGTCTATAGGCCATGTAGCCGCTGTACTCCGACGAACTCCAATACCAGACAGGAGCAAAACCGCCAACAGCATTTTTATTCAGAAACAGTTTATTTAATTCGTCTCTACTGGGCAGATACCAATCGGAGTATCCATTTAGTACAAGATCATTGCAGATTTGGGCAGCAATATCTGCTGTGTTGCAACCCGCCACAATATCCAGCGTGTTCTGAGCGCCGGTTCCCAAAGCTTTGCCATCGGCACCGGATATGGTTGTACCATAACATCCCCATGCTAAAGTGAAACTATGATCCGTTGGTGCGGCAATAAGTCCATGCCTGACATTGGCATCATAGCCGGGGTCGCCGGGTTGCAGGAAATAGGCAATTATTCCACCTTGATAACCATCTCCAATCGACAACTCTTCAATTTTCCCATCAACCCAGGTTGGTATTCCGTTTTTAACTTTTAAAATCTGTCCATTTAAACCAGCAGCCACCGTTACCCAGGCCGTTCCATTCCAGTATTGCATCTGGCCGGCTGCGGTGCCGGGCGCCTCGTACAATGGCGTTACCCAGCTTGCATTTCCGTCGGCATCCGAAGTAAGTACTTTGCCATCAGAAGCGCCGGTGGTTACTTTCAGGCTGCCGGTTTCCAGCGAAGTGAATTTCCCGGTATTGGGCGTGGTTTTCCCGATTTCGCCGGGACTTTCCCAGCCAGAGGCACTCAGTTCATTGCTGATCAGCGCAAAGGGAACGTTGGAGATTTCGGTTCGTGGGAGCGTTTCTGTTCCAATCTTCACTTCCAGCCAGGGTGTAAGGCCTTCGAACATTTCGGCTGCGAAGGCCATATCGTCGCCGGTTCCGGTTCCCAATTGTACCGAGTAAAGACCATTAACGACGTTAACAACTTTGGCCACTACGCCGGAAGTTGGCCAAAGTTGGTTTCCGGCAGTTTCGGCATCGAATAGGACGAAAGTCATGGCCACGTTGCTTTGGTTGATGGCATTGCCGCTGTTGTCGAGCAGTTTGCCCTGCCAGGTGATGGCGGTTGGCTGAGCTAATAAATTAAAGCTCAAAGCCAGGAAAACCAGAAGAGTAGTAATTGTTTTCATCTTTGATTCATTTTAAATTTGTACATTGAGCTAATTTTTAATTGTTTAATCCTTATTTAAAATCCTTTTCTGAAGACCTTCTGCACGCTTGAGAATCAAAACGCGTTGAATATCAATATGAAAGACTTTAAAAACAGCCTTTATCTTAGAAGCCTGACAGGTTTTTGGAAACCTGTCAGGTTTGAAAATACTACATCACCACCAATCTCTTCGTCGCCATCTTTCCTCCAATCTCCAGCCTGATTACATACAATCCCGGTTTGAAGTTGCTGACATCGAGCGTAGTTTCTCTGCCGGTGAAATTGGATTGTCCGATCAACCGACCATCAATATCGGTAACCTGATAGCTTACTTCGCTTTCTTTGCCGGTGATGGAGATGGTCACAAGGTCATCGGCAGGGTTGGGATAGATTTCAACATTCAACGGATCGCTTTCTGTTATGGTGAAAACTTCACCTGTCTTGAGTCCTGAAGCAACTTCCACGTTGTCAAACCAGGCTACTGAAGTACGGCTGGCCAGAACGCTCTCGGTAAAGATACCGGCCAGGATACAACCGCCCATGTAAATTGTGCCGGAATAGCGTTGCTGCCAGGTGGTTCCGTTGTAAGAGGTGAACACCTTGAAATTGTTACCGTTGCGCTGGATCTTCATCCACCGGATCATCTGGGCCACCTGGCTTAAATTACGCATGGATTTATTGGTGGTTGTCCGATAACCAATAATCACATTGGGGTTGTAAAGCCTTGTTTTGAACAAAATGGTTTTTGCTCCGGGGGTAGTATTTTCGCGCATCATTACGCCTCCCCAG
>JACZJL010000126.1 GCA_014860585.1 Bacteroidales bacterium
GTCAATCAGTTTGGGAACTACTTTCCGCAGATTTTCAAGGTCCGTCATATTTTTAATTCCGGCTGCTGAAAGGTTTTTTGTGATCCACTCTTCAAAAGTAAGCCCCGGATTGATGCCCAGTTTCCCTTTTAAAGTTTTCCAAATCAGGCTTGCATTGAGTGCTATCGAAATGGCCATAAACGGTTTACCTTCGATATAGCGCTGAATCAGTGATTTGATTTTGGATGGGCCGTCAACAAAATCAAAAAGGTTCTGCTCGCTAAGGATTTTCAGGATTTTTTCCGAAACCGGCTCTCCGATCTTTCCTATTCCGGCAATCATCATTGTATTGATGGCTCCTGCCGAAGTACCGGCCAGGCTGAAAAAGCGGATTCCGGCTTTTTCGAGGATATATGTGTAGCCTACCAGTGCAATGCCCAGTACGCCGCCGCCTTCCTGCACCAGGTCAACATATTGGTTTCCGTTTTCGTCTATTACATCCGAATAGACTTTCTTGTCCAGACCTTTGGATTTGATGGTTTCCAGAAGCCTGTTCATTTCTGCAGTTTGAATAAATTCTTTCATAATGATAAGTATTTGGAATTAGTGTTGTCAAAGGTAACAATGATGATGGCACAAAGGATTTAAATTTAAGAAAAAATAACAGTGGGATGATTCACTGCCAGGGATCAAGCTCCCGGATCAGTGGTAGTTGATTTACTTCACATCAACCTCAAAAACATTACTTTTGCCCCGTTTTAAAACAACGAATCATGATTGAACTACGCATCAGACAATCTATTGAGGTCAAACAGCGGTTGCTGAATGATCAGTTGCTGCTTGGCAGGGTAAATGATGTTGCCGGATTGGTGGTTGATACCTACCGGAACAACGGGAAGTTATTGCTTTGTGGCAATGGAGGAAGTGCCGCCGACGCGCAGCACCTGGCAGCCGAGTTTACAGGCCGGTTTTATTTCGATCGTCCGCCATTGGATGCTGAGGCATTGCACGTGAACACTTCTTACCTTACTGCCGTGGCCAACGATTATAGTTATGACGAGGTGTATGCCCGTCTTGTGAGGGCTAAAGGGGAGAAGGGGGATATCCTGATTGCGATTTCCACTTCGGGAAACTCTCCAAACATTTTAAAGGCCATTGAAGCAGCAAACGAATTGGGAATGATCACCGTTGGATTAACAGGTGAATCAGGAGGGAAAATGAAATCCCTCTGCAGCCATTTGCTGAATGTTCCTTCGGGCGATACGCCCCGGATACAGGAAGCCCAAATCCTTTTGGGACATATCATCTGTGAGATTGTTGAATCTACGCTTTTCCCCAAATGATTAAAGAAGCGGTAATCATTGCCGGCGGATTTGGCACGCGCCTGAGTGGTGTGCTTCAGGGCACTCCAAAACCCATGGCGCCTGTCAATGGCAGGCCGTTCCTTGATTATCAGCTCGCTTACCTTGCTTTTAACGGAATTAAAAAAGTGATCTTTGCTGTCGGCTATTTGCACGAACAAATCATACAACACTTTGGCAATCGCTTTGGGGATATCCGGATTGACTATTCCATCGAAACGGAGCCGCTGGGAACCGGCGGGGCTGTAAAGCAGGCTATCACAAAAGCGGAGGGCGTTACGGTACTGGTGCTCAACGGCGATACCCTTTTTGAGTTAGACCTTCCAAAGTTCCACGATTTTTACCGGATGCGTGACACAAAACTTGCCATCGCCATGCGCGAAGTGGACGATGTAAGCCGTTATGGCGGCATTGAAGTGGACTGGGACGGGCAAATCACTGCATTTTATGAAAAATCCGAAGCCGGCGGAAAGGGGAAGATCAACGGTGGGATTTACCTGATTGACAAGAATTTCCTTTTAGAACAGGATCTGCCGGCAAAATTCTCTCTTGAAAAAGATTTTTTTGAAAAGGTTTATACACAACATAAAATTTATGGCATGCTCTGCCGCCGCTATTTCATCGATATCGGCGTGCCTGAGGAATATGCAAAAACACAGGATGACTTCAGTTATTTCAGGTATTTCTAAGCAATGGACTTTGTTTCTCGACCGCGACGGGGTGATCAACGAGCGGCTGGTGGACGACTACGTGAAGCGGTGGGAGGATTTTGTATTCACCCCAGGCGCTTTGCAGTCCTTTCGTGAATTTGATGCTGCTTTCGGAAAGATCGTTGTAGTGACCAATCAGCAAGGTGTTGGCAAGGGATTGATGACCGAAGATGAGCTCAATCTGATTCATTCGCAAATGGTAAATGCAGTTAACCGGGAAGGGGGAAGGATAGATAAAGTTTATTATTGTACAAAACTGGAACACGAGCGGCCATTTTGCCGTAAACCCAATCCTGGTATGGCCTTGCAGGCAAAACGTGATTTCCCTGAAATCCATTTCAAACGATCGGTCATGGCTGGCGATTCCCTCAGCGATCTCAGGTTTGGAAAACGACTTGGCATGAAAACCGTGCTTATTGCTCCTACAAACACCATGGCTCGGCAACACCCCAACCTCACTGACCTTTGGTTTAAAAACCTTCTGGAGTTCGCTGATTTTCTAAAAAACTTACCAAATTCCTAACCTGTACATACTGGAAATAACAAAAATCAATCATCAAAAAACAAATAAATCTCAAATGTTAATGACCAAAAATGCAAAAAGAAGAGAGCTAACTCTCTGGAAATATTTTGAATTTGTTTATTTTGATTTTTGAATTTATTTGTCTTTTATCTATTGACAATTTCCTATGGATGCCTTCGGCAGAAAATTCTGCAAAAAAAAGCAAGAAATTAAAAATTAAGATACAAAACTAATTTGTTACTGATGACCCCTCAACTGATCCTCTTCATTTTTTTAGCCTACACAGCCATGTTGTTTGCTGTAAGCCTCATTACCGCAAGGAAATCGGACAATGAGTCCTATTTTCTTGGGAACCGGCAATCGCCATGGTTTGTCGTGGCTTACGGGATGATCGGGGCTTCTCTTTCAGGAGTTACTTTTATCTCTATTCCGGGTTGGGTTTCGGATTCGCAATTTTCTTACATGATGCTGGTGATCGGATACCTGCTGGGCTATTTCACGATCGCCAAAATCCTTCTGCCGCTTTATTACCGTCTCCAACTCACATCCATCTATTCATACCTCGATGAGCGTTTTGGTTTTTGGTCATACAAAACAGGCGCTTTTTACTTTTTGCTATCCCGTATTATCGGCGCTTCTTTCAGGATGTTTCTGGTGATTAACATCCTCCAGATTTTTGTATTTGACGAAATGGGGATCCCTTTTTGGGTTACAACAGTGATTTTTCTCCTTCTGATAAACCTGTATACTTTCAGAGGAGGGATAAGAACCATCGTTTGGACCGATACGCTCCAGACCACATTTATGCTGGCATCTGTTGTGATAACGGTCATTTTCATTCGTGATGAGCTGATGATGACTACCGGCAATATGTTTAAATCCATTTTTGAAAGTGAATATTCAAGGATGATTTTCACAGACTGGCAGGATAAGCGTTTTTTTCTGAAACAGTTTTTCTCAGGGGCTTTTATCGCTATTGTGATGACGGGGCTTGATCAGGACATGATGCAGAAAAACCTGAGCTGCCGGAACCTGAAAGATGCACAGAAAAATATCATCAGTCTCAGTTGGGCGCTGATACCCGTTAACCTCATGTTCCTCGGTCTTGGCGTGCTGCTCGTGCTTTTTGCCCAGGCCAAAGGTGTCGTGATGCCCGGAACTTCGGATACACTGTTCCCGGAAATTGCATTTAATCACCTGAAACCCGTTGCTGGAATTGTTTTCATCATCGGGATTATTTCGGCGGCCTATTCGAGTGCCGATAGTGCCATGACCGCCCTGACTACCTCATTTACTGTTGATTTCCTTGGAATTAAACGCAACAGAAAACTGACGGAGGAAAAAAGGAAAAGTATCCGTCAATGGGCGCACCTTGGGATTGCCTTTGCGCTTATTTTAATGATTATGTTTTTCAATATGATCAACAATGAGGCAGTGATTTCCGAATTGTTCACTATTGCCGGCTATACTTACGGGCCATTATTGGGATTGTTTGCATTTGGGTTGTTCACCAACCGTTCGGTCAACGATCGTTTTACCCCTGCAATTGCCATCCTTTCACCGTTGATCTGTTATGTGATCAGCAAAAACTCCGTTGCGTGGTTTGGCGGCTATAAATTCGGATTTGAATTATTGATTCTCAATGGCTTTTTGATGTACATAGGTTTACTTCTTCTGTCAAATAAAAAACCAACAACACATGACAACCATGACAACCATGACAACACGACAACTTCCTAAAACCTCACCGACACACCCCCCAGGAAGTTGATCCCTGCCTGCGGAAAATAACCGTCCATGCGGTACTCATTTCCTCCCTCGAGGTACCTGTAGACCCATGCGTTGGTCACATAGCCGGTGTTTAAAACATTGTTGACCATCAGGTACAGACTTAATTCCTTCACAAAAGCGATTGAAAAAGAATAGTTTAACCTGATGTCATTCACGAAATAGGGGTCGAGTGAACAGCTGTTGTCAGAGGTGTTGTCAATAAATTGTTTTCCGACATATTTCGAAACCAGGGTCAGGTTCAATCCATTTACCGGCTCATAGCTGAGAACGCTTTTTGCAATGACCGATGGAGAAAATGAGATATCCGTATCGCCCAGGTTTCGTTCGATCTGATCATAGGGTGGGTTCCAGTTGTCAACATATTCGGTAAAGTTTTTAATCCTGTTGTTACTCAATGTGGCATTGCCATCCCACCGAAATTGTGGCGAAAGCTTCCATCCGATGATCATTTCAATGCCTATCCTGTAGCTACGAGGTACATTGACAAAGATCGGACTGCCAACGTTGTTGATTTTTCCGGTCAACACTAACTGGTCTTTATAGTCCATAAAGTAGAAATTGGCGTTTAGCCTGAAGGTGTTGCTTGCATAATTGTGACCAATTTCAATATCTGTAAGTCTCTCAGGCCGTGGTTGATTGTCGTCGTCAGCATCCCTGAAGTCGCTGCGCGTGGGCTCACGGTTGGCCACCGCAAATGAAAAATAGGGTTGATGTTGTTGGTTTAATTCCATCAATGCTCCGAATTTCGGGTTGAAAAACAGGTAATCATGGGTTTGAGAAATATCCATCAAATTGTCATGTGTCCCTTCGATGGTATAGTCAATTCCCCTTACCTGCAGGTCAGCGAAAGCATTTACCTTTGAACTTAGCTGGTAATAAACTTTTCCGAAAATGTTGTACTGCCGTTTAATGCCGGTGTTGTCGTACCAGCGAAAGTCGGTCGTGCTGTTGCCTGCAAATTCTGCCCAGATGATATTGCCATAGTGATCGCCTTCATAATAATCAAGCCCACCGCCGAGCGATCCGCTTAATCTCTTTTGCGAGTTGTAATTAAGCGAAAAGGTTGATCCGTAGAAATGATTGTCGAGGTATTTCCTCCTGACCAGGTCGGTGCTGTTGACGGTATCAACTGCAATGATAACATCATCCAGGCCGTAATCCTCAAAGTCTTCGTTCTGTATATAGTTTTCGTAGTAACCAAATCCCCGGACATGGAATAGTGAAAGATTGATGTTTAGCTTGCGATTGAGGCTGTGTAAGAAAAATAACTGCTGGTGATCCTGCCGGTAGTTGTCGGTTTGGTTGTCATAGTAGGAGATTGACCCGTCGTTATTATAAATTATACCCGATGGATTGAAAGTGCGGTTGGTTTTCAGGCTGTCGTAAGGGGTTCCGTTCCATGCCTGGTAAGTGCGCTCATTTCCTGAAATCAGATTCAGCTTTATCACCGATTTGTCGCTGAAATACCCGCCTGAAATATTGTAGGACTGCAGATTGGAAAAAGCGCGATCAACATAGCCGTCGGTGGTGATTTTGGATAACCTGGCGTCAACGGAAAAACTACCATTCAACAAACCAGTGCCAATCGACAGGGTATTTTTGAACGTATTGAAACTGCCGGCGGAGCTGTTGATTTCGGCGTAAGGCTCATCCCTTAAGGATTGTGTCAGGATATTGATACTTCCACCAAAAGTTGCTGCACCGTTTGATGAGGTTCCAACCCCACGCTGAATTTGAATGCTTTCGACAGAGGTGGCAAGGTCGGGCAGGTTGACCCAGTAAACGGCATGTGATTCGGGGTCATTGAGTTGGATTCCGTTGATGGTAA
This sequence comes from Bacteroidales bacterium, assembly GCA_014860585.1. NCBI lineage: Bacteria > Pseudomonadati > Bacteroidota > Bacteroidia > Bacteroidales > Bacteroidales bacterium. The sequence goes on from JACZJL010000126.1 coordinate 6,193, forward strand.
CATTGATCCGTGTGATGTCGGTTCCCCGTATTTTCATTCCGGTATAACCTATCCCTGTGCCGGCATCGGAAGTAGCCACAAGGCTGGGTGTGGTTTCGAGCAAAAAAGGCAAATCCTGTCCCAGGTTGACTTTCCTGATTTCTTCTTTATCAATATTGGTAAAAGTTGCCGGAGAGTTCACCGGTATTCTTGTAGATGAAATCACCACTTCTTCCTCCAAAATCTGTCGGGGTAAAAGCAGGATATCAACCTCGGTGTTTTGCGAAATCACAACCTGTTGAAACTGCTCCAAGAAACCGAGAAAGGAGATATTCAATGTATATTCTCCCGGCTTCAATTTGGTAAAGCGGAACATACCATTGTGATCGGTTACGGCGGTCAGGAAAGTGGGATGGAGGATTACATGCGCCCCGACCAGCACTGAATTTGTTTGCGAGTCCATTACTTTTCCCGTAAGGATAAGCTGTGGGAAGGCAATCATTGGCATCAGAATGATCAATGCCAGCATCATTAAATTTTTCATCGTTCAATTGATTTTTAAGTCCAACAATCGTTTGAATTAAAAATCAATAGAGGATAAACAAGGTCACCTGAACCATTATTCCCTTCGCCGGCATTATCCGGAGCAGGTTCAATGGGTATGATCTCAGCCCGTTTGTTTAGGGCACCCCTATTGGATTTTGATAGCGCAAAGGTACATGAAAATTTTTAAACTGCAAATGAATGATATAGTTTAAGGCCAATGAGGATGATGCTTAAACCAAATAATCCTGCCGGTTGTTTCGTTAAAGTGCAATAATTCAGAATGGGATGCAACGGCTAACGATAACTCTCTTCTTAATGCTCATTACCGGATTTTTCAGTATCGGGCAGGAGAACAACCTCCATGTTGTTCCGGTGAGCGTTGTTGATGGCGATACCATTCCCTATGTCCGGCTTTCAGAAGCTGAAGTATTTGGTTATAAAATTTTTAAGAGCAACCGGGAAGAACGGCAATACAACCGGTTGGTCAGGAATGTAAGAATTGTTTATCCCTATGCGCGGCTGGCCGGTGAAATGCTCAGCGAATATGAGCAGATTCTGCTGAGGGCCAAAAATGATAACGAGCGGCGGAGAATCATGAAAGACCTTGAAGAAGATCTGAACCGGCAGTATGGTGGGGAATTAAAAAAGCTTACTTTCAGTCAGGGGAAAATTCTCATCAAACTCATTGACCGGCAAACGGGGGAGTCTTCATTTGACCTTGTGAAGGAGCTTCGCGGGAGTTTCCGTGCTTTTTTTTACCAGTCCTTTGCCAGACTATTTGGATTGAACCTGAAAGTGAAATATGACCCTTACGGCGAAGACCAAAGCATCGAAACTATTGTCAGGATGATTGAATTGGGGCTGATCTGATCAGTTTGTTACCACAAATTTGATATTTCTCATTTGAATCACCCGGTAACCAGCAACTTCTGCTGTGCATTTCCTTTATCCGTGACAAGCCTGATAAAATAAATTCCGGTATTGACCCCATTCCCATTCCACTGGTAAATCTTTGCGCCACTGCTGAATTGACCTGAATGAATCGTGTGAATTTTGCGGCCGGAAACATCTGTTATTTCAAGCGCTCCTTCTGCAGGAGAAGTAAGGTAGATTTCGACCGAAAGGAAATTATTTCCATTGCTGTTGCTGTAAGGATTTGGATAAACAGGCCTGATCAACACATTGCTGCTTTGCGAAGTGAAGTGAGGATCAGCAACCGATGTCATCACATCAAGGTCAAGACGATAAGCCGAACAGCCATAGGTTCCGGCTACAAGGGTTCTTGTCGGGTCGTGGATTTTTAAATCAGTGACGGGCACGTTGGGAATACCTTGAGATAGGCTCCACCACTGCTGCCCGCCGGTGGTTGTGAAAAAGATTCCTGCATCAGTTCCCACAAATAGCTGTCCTTCCTGTCCTGGATCAGTGACAATCACGTTTACCGGCATTTCAGGGAGGTTCGACGAAATACTTTCCCATGTCTGGCCAAGGTCGGTTGAGCGGAAAACGTAAGGATGCGGCTCATCCCACCTGAAACCTGAAACAGTGGCGTAAATTGTATTGCCGTCAAACTGGTCGAAAGCTACTCTTGTGATCCATCTTACCGGGAGACCGGCTGAAATATCGGTCCAGATATCACCGCCGATAGTAGTGATGTGCACCCTGCCGTCGTCGGAGCCTGCAAGAATTTTTTGTGGATCCAGCCGTGAAACAGCAATAGTGGTAATGGTGCTGTAACCTGATGAACTCAGGTTGAAGGTGAGGTCGCCGCTGATCGGAGTCCAGTTGTTTCCTTTATTGGTTGTTTTCCAAATTCTGTAAGTTCCAAAGTAAAGTGTTGCCGGGGTTTGTGGATGCATGGCCAGCGGTGATGACCAGTTGGTGCGATCGCCTGACATATCATCAGCGATATATGAAAAACTGTTTCCGCCATTGTTTGAACGATAAAGGTTTCCCCATTGGGACTCAGCATACACAGTATTTGAGTTGGTGTAATCCACCAGTGCGTAAAACCCATCTCCCCCCAAAATCCTCTCCCAGTCGTTCAGCGCACCGGTCCAGGTTCTTATCGTGTTGTTGTCCTGTGTACCGCCGTAAATCCGTTGCGGATTGAGGTAATCTACTTCGATGGCGTAAAACTGTGTGAGTGGCAGGTTATTGATCTTTGACCAGGAATTGCCGTAATTGCTGCTGGTATAAAGTCCTCCATCGTTTCCGTGAACAATGAAACCGGTTTGGGGATGGATGAACATAGCATGATTGTCCACATAAACCTGATCTATATTGAAATACCCGGCTATCTGGGTGTAAGAATTTCCACCATTTTCCGACCTGTAAATATCAACTCCGAGTAAAAAAATCCGGTTGTCGTTTTGCGGATCAACCCTGATCTGACCAAAATACCAGCCAAAAGAGCTGTTCATATCCTGCAGTGCACCATCGTTGGTTTGCTGCCAGTTAGCACCGCCGTTGGTGGTTTTGTAAACGGTGGCATAAGAATACCCGCTTTGGTTCCGGTCGATGAAGGCATAAACAAGTTCCGGGTTGTTTTTTGCAATGGCGAGTCCGATGCGTCCTTTCTCCGCACCTCCCGGAAGCCCGTTTTGCAGCAACGTCCAGGTGTCGCCGCCATTGGTTGATTTGTATATGCCTGACGTTGGTCCATGTGAACGGCGGTAAGTGATTCCCCTCATCCTTTCCCACATTGCAGCATAAAGGATATCAGGATTGGTCGGGTGTTGAACAATGTCAACGCCTGCTGTGGAATCGGAAACAAAAAGCACTTGTTCCCAATTTCCTCCTCCGTCTTCACTGCGATAAATTCCCCGCTGATCATTGGGTGTAAAAAGCGTTCCACAGGCTGCAACAAACACCCGCTGACTGTTGGAATGATCAATGAGTATCCGGCCAACGTAGGCCGACTGCTCCAGGCCGATATGTTCCCAGTTTTGTCCACCATCAGTAGTTTTGTAAATTCCGTTTCCGATAAAGCTGTAGCTCGAAGCATTGGCTTCACCCGTACCGGCATACAACGCCTGGTCGTTTACAGGATCGAGCGCAAGGGCGCCAATGGAAATCACCGGTGCATCGGTAAACACATTTTGCCAGGAAGCCCCGTTATCAGTTGTTTTCAAAATCCCGCCGGAAGCAGCGCCGATATACATTGTGGTTGGAACGGCCGGGTTGATAGCAATGTCCGTAATCCGGCCACCGATATTGAAAGGCCCCGCCGGTTGCCAGCCTTCCCGCAATGCCGGTGAAGATTTATGCAACGCGTCAGCCTGTCTCAATGCGTGAAGGTAATGCTCGTAGCTGAAGCCGGCGTTCGGATAAAGTTTCTGACGCGCCAGCCAGTCGTTGGGGGCCATTTTTGGCTCTTTGGTTTCGGGTAAGTTTTGCGTAACCAGTGTGTCCGGTTTACGGTTGTCCGGTTGTTTCTGGTAAAAGATGAAAGCAATACCTGCAAAAATCAGGGTAAAAAGAGCAATAACGGAAATTTTTTTAATCATAATTATGAAGATGTTTGCAAAGAAAATCCTTTTGAAATGAGTTGATTAAGCCGGTTTAGTTTCCAGAATTTTAGTGAAATAGGCTGCAAATATGGGAAAAAATAATTTAACGGATCTGGTCAAATGGGCAGGAGTTAATGGCAGGTTATTCAAATTCAATTGTGATTTGCTGATCAACCTTGACCCAGTAAGCATTTCCCGGTATTAATTCATCAAGGGTTTGGATGTTGAACTCAGGCCAATACAGGTTATTACCGGCAATCTCCTTAACCATGACCAGATGGTCAATTCCGGCGGCAAATAAAAGAGCAGGATCAGCAGGAGTGGTGGATAACACCGGAAGAATATTCCAGCCTTCCTCGAGCGTGTATGTTTTGTTGGCGTGTTCATAGCCGGCATAATGCAACATGGCCTCCTGAGTCATTTTCAGCACATAACCCTCATCTGGGGAAATGAAAAAGTTGGAAGGAATATCTTCGCCAGAAAAGGAAATATCAGCATAATCTGTAAACCTGACAATATGCTCTGTTAGTCCCGCAAACTGAAGTTTAAATGTGTGTTCAACAGGATTAACCGGGTAGGAGAGACTGTTCCATCCCTCATTGAGCAACTTACCCTGCTGCGCCGGAAGGTTGGTCCATCCATCCTGATAAGTGATGGTCTGGCTTGAACTCAGCAGGTTTCGGAAGTTTTGCCATGAATTGAAGTTTCCTTTAAGTTGAAAATCGAAAAAGGGTAATAAAAACGACAGCACAGTCTGTTGTTGCTGTTCCCGGGTTATGGTTGGCGAAGGAGAGCATGTGCCTTCCCCAATTGAGCAGAAAAAGTTATAATCGGCAAAAAAACAATGGCCGCCACCATTGATCGTGATCATGATCTTTTTTTCGTTTTGAAGTGCCTGGTACATCGGAATCTGATGCTGGGGTGGGGGAGTGACACAGTCGTTCTGGCCGGCAAAGACAAGGGTAGCTGCCTGCACATTGGCAGCGGCAGCAATAGCAGAGGGATTGGTTTCGGCGGCTGCAAAGGTAACCAGCGTGGTCACCGCAGGATTGCTGGCTGCACCAAGGAAAGAGGCGCCTCCGCCCATGCTGTGTCCCATCATGGCGGAATTGGCAGAAATTTTTCCATAAAAAACAGAACTTTCGCTCATTCCCTCACTTTTCATTTTATTGATTAAAAAAGCAAGGTCAAGTCCCAGGTTGAGGTGATTAGGTGAAAAGGAGCCTTCGGTTTTGGGTAAAACCACAATGTAACCCTGAGGAACAAGTGCCTGCCACAAATATTGGTAGGCCGAATAAACCATCACAAACCCATGGCCGAATACAATTACAGGAAACATTCCGTCAGCCACTGGCACATTGGCGCCTGCCTGACTGGCAGGATAAAAAATCTCAGTGGGGATGTTGCGGTTGTTTCGCTCAGGATCAACGTAGGTTGTTGAAATGTTGCCGATCTGGTAGGATTGTGCCAGGATTTGAAGTGAGGCAAAAAACAGGATAAATGGAATGAACCTTTTCATGGGGTTGATCTTTTAATGAAGGGCAAATTTAACAAAATGACCAAAGCTGTTGTTTTACCATCAAATTTAATCAATATGAAACCTTATCAAATCAATTTTGTTTTTGGAACACTTCTGATCCTTATCAGTATCTGGAGTTACTTTTCCTCTGAATCTCCATCGTTAACCGCTTTCATCCCGGCTCTATTCGGAGGTGTTTTTCTGGCAATGACTTCATCCATGAAGAAGAGCAACAAAACGGTTGCCCACATCGTCGTAGTATTAACCCTGCTCGTCGTTGTCATGCTTGTAATGCCCCTGCGTGGTGCTCTGCAGCGTGCCGACAATGCTGCCATATTCAGGGTCGCACTCATGATGATCGCAGGAGTCGTTGCAATGGCTGTTTACATTAAAAGTTTTGTGGATGCGCGAAGAAACAGGATTCAATAAGCCAATTTTTCTTATTCTTGCAGCCTGATCATACTTTAAAGAAATTTTGCCAAAATTTATCCACAATGAAACAGATCAAAACATCAAAAGCATTTATTATTCAACTGCCCCCGGATGGGGAGTTCGAGGAATACAGGAATAAAACAAGACGGATATTACTCCAGGAAGAGATTTTTGATGAAAAAGGACACCTGCTGGTGGAGAAAAAGTATGACTACAACGGGGAAAATGCAGCCAGGGTAGTTTATACTTATAATGAAAAGGGTTTGCGGGTCAGCGAAGAGTCCTTCGATTCGGAAGACAACCTTGAGGAACGGTTAACTTTTGAATACAATGACGAAGGAAGAGTGGTAAAAGGATTGATTCACTATGTTGACGGCAGTTTCGATACAATTGTTTACGAATACAACGTCAACAATGAGTTGGCGAGTAAGAAGTGGATGAATGATGAAGGTGAAACTGAGCGTGTTGAAGAGTTTGAATATAAAGATGGCAGGTTGATAGCCAATGTTTTGACTGAAGAAGGTGAGGAAGTCCGAAACAACAGATTCAAATACAACGAAAAAGGAGACCTGACCGAAGCCGGCATTTCGGATGAAAACGGGGAATACAAAGAAACGTATGGGTATGATGACCAGGGCAACCTGGTGAAAACTTTGAAATATGATGAGGATGACAAGTTGGTCGAAAAGGTTGTTTATGGATACGATGAGCATAACAACCGTGTGAGCATCAATTCGGAAGATCAATTGACAAAGCGCAGCGTTGAATCAGTTTATCATGAAAACGTGCTGAACTCGTCCATAGAAATAGAGTATAATAACCTGGGACAGCTTACCCGGCGCATTGAGCGGCAAATGAATGAGCACGGCCATTTGACAGAAATGAGGGCATTTCAAACCGAAGGTAATCGCGGCGCACCTTCAAAATACATGGTCATTTACGAACATGAGTATTACTAAACTGTATTTATCTGGTAACGATCAGCTTTTGAGTATATGTCTCTTTCCCAATCTTAATCACAACAAGATATACTCCATCAGAAACACCGGAAACATCAATGATTGAGTTGTTTTTCCTCTCAGTAACCACCTGACCTGTCATGGTCATCAGCTGAATCTGCTCAACCGGGTATGCTGAAATTATCCTGAGAAAATCTTTTGCCGGATTCGGATAAATGGTTACTGAATCATGTTTCGGTTTGTTGATGGTAGTTGTATTGTTGAAAACAAACAACAGTGTATCCAGCAAAGGCGTTCCTGCAATCACTCCCGATCCCGGTGATGTTTCAATGTAATCGCCCGTAATTTCCCAGATGATCACACCCCCGATATCATTATTCATCACATATTCTGCCTTATGCCCAATCGAAACCGGATCGTCGTAAGTAACGAACGTATTGATTGTATTGCCAAGCAAATATGGAGATTTTACCTGGTCATCCCAATACCTGGTGAATAAATTCATCCTTTTCAAGATGTTGTAAAACAACGGCTGTCCTTCATCTTCCCAAAAAGTTGACCCGTCGTAACCGGTGTGTGAACCATAAAGTTGTGTGCAATTAGCCAGTCCTTTACCATAAAATGCAACCCCGATATTGATCTGCTCAGTGGGAACTCCATAAGTCTGGGTAAGCAGTGTGAACGCACCATGAAAGCACCAGTCAGGATCACCAACAGCCGGTGAATAAAGGGGAGTGTGATGGTTGCTTTCGGGATCCCAGGAGCCGTGAAAATCATAGGTCATTAGGTTAACATAGTCCACCAGCGGCAAAACGCCTTCCCAGTCAATATGCTGCATGTGCGTTTGAGCCGCGCCAAAGCAGGAGGTAAGCAGGTATTCTTTTCCGGTTTGGGTGGAGAGATTATCCAGTGCCAGCCGCAAATCCTGTAACAAGAGGGTGAAGTTGGCTTTATCGGCTGCCGATCCTCCATGTGGCGCATAGCCCGGATATTCCCAATCGAGGTCAATGCCATCGAATTTATAGGTGTTGATCAGGGTAAGACACGAGTTTACAAAAACCTGTCTTTTGTCCGGATTAGCAGCAATGTCCGGAAAAGTACTGGAATCATTCCAACCCCCGATCGAAGGCAATAACTTTACTCCGGCTTGCCGGGCAAGATAGGGAAGACTTCTGGTTGAATCATGGTACTGAACCGGCCACCAGACCATCGGTCCCAATAACAGGTTTTCATCCGCCCAACCATCAGTCGAGGTAATCTCACCATTCGCCATCGGACGAAAAAACGCGTAATTGATGATCGTGTATTTCTCATAAAAAATGGTTTCGGGATTCACCAGTTGGCTGCGATCATACCATTGCCAGTTGGGATAGTAGCCCACAACCTGTTTTTGGGCATTGAGATGAAAACTGAGACAAAAAATGATAATTATCGTGAAGGTTTGTATTCGCATACCCCGGATTTTGATGAAAACTTAAACTATATTTCTCAATGAAGAATAAGAAAAATACAGCCAAAATTAGTAATAATAAAATTTCCGGTTCGTTTTTTCAGCATTCAAAAAACTCTCTCATGATCATACCTTTACAATGAGCTTGTAAATTCAAATCATTAACAAATAAAATTTTTGAGGTATGAGAAAATCAATTTTGTTACTTGTGGCCACCATGATGGTCAGCTACAGTTGCTATGCACAGGCATACAATCTGACCGACACTGAACTGAAACAACACCTGAATTTTACCATAACAAGTAACCCCGAAAGTACGCATTACATAAGGCCTTTGGTAATAAATGCCAAAAATATTTCAGGGATGAAAATTGTGGTGACAATAGATAACGGGTTAATATTTGTTCCGGAGGATAAAGATTTTCAGCCTTTTGTGATCACCCGGCAGGAGGTGATTACATTAAATCCTGGCCAACAGGTCATGAGGGAGCTATATGGTATGTGCACTAATTCTTCATTGAGTAACCCCTATGATGAGTTCACCTATGTTGCAGGGGAAAAAGCGGATTCCAGCCTTGTCGGGTTAACCCGCTGGATCGAAAAGGATTCGCTGTATAATGCAGAAGCCCAATATGCTGTGTGGGCATTAACCTGTAACAGGAGGCTTGAAGATATTGTTGGCTTCGATACCTTGCTAGTGAATGATTTTATTCATTATCTTGCTGATGTGACCAAACAGGAAACGCCACCACCACGAGATCCAAATGATTATCGTAGAAATTACTATTATACCAACTATAAAAGAACTATGAGCGGTGAATTCAATTGCTCATACCCCGACACAAGGGCGGTCAGCATCGCCATGTTCAATAAGGATAACGTGATTGTCAGGGAGCTATATAACAATCCTTTAATGCCCCCGGGAAACCACAAACTCTCCTTTGAATTCGATGCATCGGTTTATGACGATGATTATTATTTTATCAGGGTGATCGAGAATGGCTCTATTTCAATTGATTTGAAACTGGAAACATTAAAACAGCCCGGAGGGCAGGGGTAACAGTTCCGGTTTGTAATTAGTGTTTGCCAGAAAACTCTTAATGTTGAAAATCATTGTTGCCCCAACCCTCCCGAAGTCTCGGGATAAATTCCGGGGTAAATAAATCGTTGAAAATCACATTCAAGGCGTTTTCTGGCAGGCACTAATTAATAAAAGCTGCCAGTTCATTACAAACAATAGACGGAGAAACTAATAAAGTCGCTCTAATTTCTCTTTTACTTCATCAGTGTTTGGATTGATATCAAACACGAGGTTTGGCTTCAGGTAAAAAAGTTTCTTTTCAGATTTAAACCGTTCTTCCCCTCCGCCGGTGATATTGAGCATTATCACAGCATCCTTTTCAATTTTATTTTTTTTCACCTCTTTAACCAGCGAGGCTACTGCCACGGCAGCAGCCGGGTGGATGTCAATGCCTTCATATCTTTCAAACAATGCTGCTGCTTCGCGTGCCTCGTCATTACTGGCAGTGAGAACGTCGCCATGTGAATCTGTCAGGGCATCAAACAAACCACCGGCGATAGAGTAGGGGGGGCGCCTGTTCGAAAGCACCTTGGCGTCAATTTGTTCCACTTCTAAACGTGCCTCATCATCATCAAACTCGAGCAGTTTTCTGGATTTCACTTTCCATGCATTGTACATCGGGATGAATGGTTCGTTTTGCGAAACCATCAGTTTCATTTTATGATTTCCGAATCTGCCATCAGCAATCAGCCTCAGGTTGGCCTCCCATGCAGCGATGGCGCCGGTTCCGCTTCCGACGGCCTGAAAATAGTAATCCGGAATTCTCCCGATTGCGGTGGCTGCCGAAAGGACTGTAGTTCCCATTCCATCCCTGCGGGCGACATTCTTTGCGCCACCCTCGGCAATAAATCCCTCCAGGCGACTCGCGAGTGCAGACAGGTGGATGGCATCGTAATAATCGCCTCCCTTGCGGGAAGCAATGAGTTTGACATTTTCTTTAATTGGCGTATCAAACCAGAGGGCATCAAGGTTATCTTCCGGCACGCACAATAATAAAGGTATATTGTTATCCGAGCATACCCTGGCAAAAGCCCTTGCGGTGTTTCCAGCAGAAGCAACCACCAACACTTTTTGATTGGTTGGATTCATCCGTGCACATACCGTGTAAGCCTCAAGTTCCTTGAATGAGCAGGTTGGCATTTCGATCCCTTTTTCGGACCAGTAACCGCTGAAAGTGATGTAAAGATTTTGAAGCCCTAAAAACTCTGCTAATCCCTCGCTCTTGTAAGTTACAGGAGCCGCAGAGCCTTTAAGAAACCGATTTACCGGCAGCCAGTCCGCAAATCTGTAAATGCCAAACTTTTCAGATTTTACATTTAATTGCTGGTGCTGATATATTGCTCTGATTAGCGTTGGTGAGGTTTCACCGGGCGCATCGAGCATCCAGCCGGAATCCTGAAAAATTGCTCCGGTGGCGATGGATTGAAGTTCGTAGCTGGTTTGGTTTGGAAGTGAAGTCATGAGAAGAAATTTGGAATGTTTATTTAGCGGCAAAAATATTAAACTTGCCGAAAGTGGTTTGCATCGATTCAAGCGACTAATGAGGATAAAAAAAACCTGCCCGGTTGCCGGACAGGTTTTTATCAGAATTCCGTAAGGATTTATTGTATAATCACTTTGTGTGAAATGGTTTGGTCATTGCCAATCAGCCTGATAAAGTAAACGCCTGTTGGTTGATTAGTAAGATCAATGGTATTTGTACTCATTTTATCGCTGGTGTAAATAAGCTGACCCTGAGAGTTCATTACTACCAGTTTGTATGAGTTGTCAATGCCGTCAATGGTGAATAAGCCATTTGATGGATTCGGATAGATGCGGATTGACTGTGCATCTCCATTGCCAATTCCGGTAGCACCCTTAAATGAGGTGATCATAGAGAGGCCATTAATGGCAAACAGTCCGTCAGCATTTGGAAGTTGGTTATTGTAAACAGGTTCAACTTCAATGATTTCTCCGTTGCTGAATACCTTCACACTCATTGGTTCACCTGCACTCATTCCATCTTTCGAGAAAGATGTCAAGTCGTCGCCAAATACTGCAATGGCCATGGCTTTGCCTGTGTACAACGACATACCGGTGCAAACGCCATCCGGGTTGAAAATACCAACAACATCGCCAGTCTGCAAAGCTGAGGTTGCTTCAGCAGAAATACCTACAATGTGGACATCACCTGTTTTGTAAACATTATTCCAGGGAGTCGTATTTTCAAATGATGTGTAAAGATTTGGAATTGCATTGCTCTTTGCAACATCAAAGTCGAGTAATGCCGGAGCATTGAATTTTACCAGGTAACCGTAACCCGGCTCCAGAGTTTCGAGTGTGTAAATCTGTCCGAATGGCCAGTAGATTCCACCGTTTAGATCAAAAGCAAACTCGATATCGTGTCCGCCGAAGATATCTGCGGCAGGAACAGGGAATTCGCTCAGTACCGGAATAATATGCACACCGGCGGGGAAACTTACTGTTTTATTCTCTACAGCATCGCCGAAGAAAACAAGCAATCCTTCTTCGCCCATTTTCAGTTTGTAACCTTTGTAGGTATCCCATTCGCCGAGCGTATTGATGTTCTGGCCAGGCCAGAAGATACCGTCGGTTCCGATCATGATGATCATCTCTTCGAGAATGTCTGCCAGAGCGGTTTCAAGCATCATTTTGCTGTCCAGGTTAACGTAGGTGGAGACATAGCCCCAGCTGTTAGCTCCCGGGATCATGATTTTCTGGAAGGCTTCATCGTAAACTTCAAGGGTGACAGGGATTGATTGCTCAACAAGGCCATTGGCTGCGGAGATAGTAAGTATAGTGTTGTAAGTACCTGGAGCTAATCCAATAGCATCAAATGTAACATCAACGGTTGACATCCCAAATCCGGGTACACTGCCATTCATCTCACCTAAAATGAGCCATGGGGCGGGTGGATCAAATGAAGCCTCCCAGAGGAGATCATTGATGGCCAGGTTTGTAATACTAAATTGTTGTATTGCGTTTCCATCTAACGGAAGTGCCTCATACAGAGCTGATGGATTAACATCCATAAATTCAGTAGTTACCAGAATGTTGTCAATAACCCAATACCAGATATTCCAGGAATCTGCTCCTTCAGCCCTGAAACCCAATAAAAAGAGTTTACCGGCAACTTCACCGGAAATATCATAGGTAAATTTGGACCACGGGATACTACCATCCTGGTTGTCGAATGTGTAAATATCCTGCCATCCGTTACCGCTGTTTACCATGAATGTGAGGGATTCGACAGTTGAACTTGAATAATTCAAAAAGTCCAAATCGAATTGCGCATAAATTTGTTCTTCATCTCTGCCATCGATGAAAAAGCTTTGCAGCACTCTGGAATAATTGAAAGCTCTTGGCTCATCTATAAAGGCTGCAACCGGCTCGCCGCCAAGTGTTCCAACCAACCAGTTTGGTACCGAACTCCATTGTTGCGCTGCGAAAGTTAAAGCATCCCAGCCTTCAACAAACGGGATAGTGTAAGGTATATAAGGGGTAAGCGTTGTGCTGAGGGTAGTTGTCTGGTTGGGCTGCATCACGATGTTATTAAACACTTTGGTTTGATACCCGAATTTTGAAACAGTAACCTTGTAGGTTCCAGATTCCCAGTTAAAAGCATAAGTCCCGTCAGGTTCTGTCATCTCAGTGGCAGTAAAACCGGGATTGGGGAAAATACTTTCAAACAAGACGGTAGCATCTTCGATCGGCAATCCGGTGTTGGTATCAGTTATCGTTCCGGCAATGGTTCCATTGAAAGAAGTGAAGAAGAACCAGGGGGTACAACCCAGTGTTTCGCCCGAAAGGTTGTATGGCACGATCAGCCAGGCATAGTAAGACCCCCAATCCAGCGGTTCAGCAGGTGTGTAAGTGGTAACATTTCCAAGATCTGTATTTTCTTCCACCCACTCACCAGTAGTCGTATTAAATAAATAGATTCTGTATCCAGATGCAGCATAGGGTCCGGCAGGCGCCCATTCTAAAGTTGCATTTGGCAGAATATTAGTGGCATCATTGCCAGGATAAACCAAATCCGGGCAGAATGGTGGGGGAGATAGCAGCATTACCGCATCAAGTGTTGTAGTTAATTCTGATACCACTTCAACACCTTCAAACAATTGAGATTCATAGAAGTCGAAGTCAAAAGTCACATCATAAAAACCCGGTTCAAGTCCGAGGAATTCGTAGAAACCGGATGCATTGGTCGTTGCCTCAAATTTTGCAAGGCCTGCGTTAACTGTAACTCCTTCCAGCGGGTTACCGTCAAGATCGGTAACAGTACCACTAAGGATCCCTGGTGGAACTGGACTTGTAAGTGTGATTGAAAGATCAAAATCAGGGATGCAATCAGGATCTGGCCATGTATCTATCATAATGTAATAAGTACCCGGTTCCAGCAATTGTTCAATTTCCCTCACAGAGGCTCCGCTGTTTGAAACTGTTGCAATACAGGTTGCTTCCGGAGGACAAATATCAGTCAACAGCATACCTGTCCAGGTTGTTAATTTTGGATCCATTGTAATAGTTACTATCCAGGATTCAGTAAGTGTAAACTCATACATGATATCTTCACCGCCATCATAGGAACCGAGGCACGTTGCATCATAAGAGTTTCCATGTCCGCAGGTGGTTTGCCCAAGGTCCATGTATGGGTATGTATCAACAATAATTGGGTTATTACAATCATCGCCCGGAGGAGGGGCGAGACAACTTACCCGCACCGTTCTACTGACATTCTCGTAATCACAGGCATCACTTGAATGGCGATAAAACCTTACCACTCCAGTAAAATCAGCAAGCCATTCCAATGGAGTTGTGCCGGATGTAATCGCTTCTATGCCTGACTCATTTCCAATGGTAATGTAATCCGTTGCAACTGAACTAGAAAAAACGTATGTGTTTCCATCAGTTACATTAACCATTGAATACTCCCCAGTCCATGCTGCTGTGGTAACAGTTTGAAAAGTACCATCACAGACAGAGTTTGTAAATATTGAGCTTGGATAGAGACCGTTTGGCGCATCGAGGCATACAGGGACAGGAGGCTCAGCACAACTTACCTGCACCGTTCTGCTTACATTCTCGTAATCACAGGCATCACTTGAATGGCGATAAAATCTCACGACTCCTGAAAAATCGGCTGTCCATTCCACCGGCGTAGTTCCGGCAATAAAGGCTTCTGTACCCAATTCATCAGCAATTGTGAGGTAATCAGTTGCCACCGAACTATTGAAAACGTAAATATTTCCTTCAATTACGTTTACTTTCGAATATTCACCGCCCCATGCTGCAGAGGTAACAGTTTGAAACGTACCATCACAAACAGAATTTGTAAATGTGGTACTTGGATAGAGACCGTTCGGCGCATCAAGGCAAACAGGGATTGAAGGCTCAGCACAACTGACATATACAGATCTGCTGGCGCTGCTGTAATTACATGCGTCGTCCAGATGGCGGATGAAACTTACTACTCCGGAAAAAGCTGCCTCCCAGGTTACAGGAGTTGTGCCAACAGCATAAGCTTCCGTTCTTGTTTCATTAGCAATCGTCAGGTAATCAGTTCCCACTGAACTTGAAAACTCGTAGGTATTTCCTTCAACCACGTTTACAAGGGAGTATTCACCGGTATATGCAATACTAGTTATGAGCTCTGGTGTGCCATTGCAGTTGATAATTGAATAATTTGATGAAGGCCATTGTCCGTTAGGAGCATCTAAACACGCAGCAAGTGGTTCAGTACAACTTACGCTTGCAACAATGCATCCTGATGCATAGTCACATGCATCGGAAATATGCCGGTAAAACCTGACATCACCTGTAAATGTCGCTGTCCATGTTACCGGCGTTGTGCCGAATGCATAGGCTACAGTTCCATCGCTGTTACTGATTGTGAGATAATTGGTGGCCACAGCAGTTTGGAACTGGTATTCATTGCCTTCAATCACTGATACAACTGAATACTCTCCAGTGTAGGCACAAGTGGTGATGACTTGCATCGTACCGTCACAAACCGTATTTGTATAGGTAGATGAAGGCCATTGTCCATTAGGGGCAGTGAGGCATTGCGTCCATAGGTTGCCGCTAAGCAGCAGAAGAACAATCATAAAAAATAAACTTGTAACTTTTTTCATAAACGTAAATTTTTAGTTAGTAATGAATTGAAATTGAATGTTTTTTTATTTTTTTTGTGGTTGTTGGAACAGATTTTATTTGGGAAGTGTAGTTATTTCTCCATAGGCATTTCTGAATTTTGACGTTATTGACTACCTGAACTTTTCGAACAGCAAGTTTACGAATTATTTTAATTCCGGTAATTAAAAATCCTTAAAAAAAAATCCCGGATGTCCGGGATTTTTTTTTAAGGTTGATTTAAACGCTATTTGATCATGATCTTTTCAATTCTCAATGCCTCGTTATTGCTTATTTTCAGGTAATAAATCCCCTTGCTCAGAGTTGAAAGATCGAGTTGAGTATTTCCGTTGATTTGCCGTTCCATAATGGTTTGTCCTTTTACATCCAGCACTTTTACATCAGCTATTAATGTTGTGACGATGTTGAACAAGCCCGTGGATGGGTTGGGATAAATTGAAAAATCATCGGGTTGGATATTGCCGGTTGCCAGTGAACCAACTTTCAATGTGTTGATGATGGATAATCCTCCGGTTTCAAATGTTCCGGTATTGAAAGAAGGATCGAAGGTTGCTGTAAGATCGGCTTGCTGGTCAGTGCCAGGTCTGTAGAGTCTGAGATCGAATGCGGCGCCTTCACTCATTCCGTCAATAACGGCGGTGGTGAAATCATCCCCGTAAGCGACCAATGCCAGGTTTCCTTCACTGCCGTCAAAATTAGCCATCCCCACGCAGGTTCCGGTTTGATTGAATACTCCGATCACATCACCCGCTTCAAGTTCGGCAAGGGCTGCAGAAGTAATGGAAATAATATGCGGATTCCCTGTATTGACGGCGTTATTCCATGGTGTAACATTCATTGTTGACGTTACTTCCTGTGGGATTCCGGCTTGTTTTCCAACGAACTCGAAAGTTGCCGGTTCAAGCAGCCTGATCAGGTAACCGATGCCGGGCTCGAGGGTTTCGAGTGTTGCAAGACCGCCCTGTGGCCAGTAAATCAACCCTTCCTGGATATTGAATGCAAATAGCAATGCATCTCCCACAGCGCCAAGCACGTCTTCTGCATCCACCGGCGCCGGACTGAGTACCGGCAGATAATGCAATCCGGCGGGGAATGATACAGCAGGTTCGGCTGGTCCGCCGAATACTTCGAGCAAAGCACCCTGGTTCATTTTAATCTTGTACCCTTCATAGGCGTTCCAGTCACCGAACATGTTTATGTTTTGCGGCGGCCAGTAGAACCCTCCAAAACGCAGGATGATCTCCATGTACTCCTCAATACCATCGAGCATAATTTCTACATCCGGATTTTCCGGCACAATGTAACTCGAAATTCCGAGCCAGCCGGCGGGGAGCTCAATTTGCTGGAATACTTCGCTGGTGAAGGTAATCTTGACTAACACCTCGCCGGACATGTTGCCGGCTATATCCTGGATAAAGCCAGTGTAGTGATAGGTACCAAAAGGATAAACGCCATTTACCCTCAGGTAATCATCTGGCTGGCCAAGCAGTTTCTGCAGTCCGTCAACCAGCATAAAAGGATAAACTTTTGGACCGGTGTCGTAACGGATGTAGAAGGTTGGCAATTCACCGTTGATAATCTGCCACATGATGGGTTCCCAAACCCCTGTGCAACCCTCAAATACTCCTTTGTTGGCCCAGAAGTTGAAGAAACCGGCCGGCACATTTTCCGGATCGAGATAGAATGGGAAATAGTCATTCATCAATGGAACATTTGTTTGGGTATTTTCTCCAAGATCGAGGTAGTAATATTCGATCAGGGCATCAAGACCCACGATGAATCCATCAGCAAGATTTCCATCTGCGGGTTCCCAGTTGGCTTTATCCGTCGATACAATCAGCTCAGCATCAATGAAGAAGGGGAATGGGGCTTCGGACTGGATCACTGTAACAACGACCTCCGGGTTCAAAGCATCCGGGGCTGTTATGGTGATGAAGGCCGTGCGCTCAAACCCTGAATTGTTTTCATCGAAGTTTACCGTAATCACAGCATCATTGTTACCACCCAACGGGTTAACCGTTAACCAGGGGTCAACCACTTCGATGGTCCAGTCGACGCCAATAAAGCCTGAGAAATCAAGATCAAATGCAGATGAACCTGCCAGATACCCTGCGTTGATGATATCCGGATTGGCTGACATGGTTGGTTTTCCGATTTCAAAATTTATGGCTTTTGCCTGCTGGGTTGTCTGGGCTGTGATTACACCCTGGAACAACCCTACCCCGTTCTTCCCGAATGAAGCCGGAGTAACAAGTGTACCCTGAACGGGCACAGAGCCTCCGGGAGGAATTGCTGCAATGAAGTTTGGAGTTATAGTAAAACTATTGGCAGGGATCACATTGCCAAACTCATCAGTAAGCGGAGAGGCAAAAAGGTCCACATTGAGCAACGGTGATTCGCCGCCGGTTTCAATTACATTAAAAGTGAAATTATAGGTCTGGCTGTACTCAAAGGGATTGTATCCAATTACATCCGGGTCAAGTTCCATAATGGGGATTTCGGCTGGCGGATTAACTATGATAACATTCAGTCCACCAATAGCATTGACAAATGAAGTGGCTGCTATGGTCCTGTAAGGATCAATGGTGATGAGGAAACACTCTTCATCGACCAGCACATCCTCCAGGTTGTAAACCCTGAAGCAAAGCTCAACTTCTTTAGCAGTCGGACACAGGTTCTTGATCTGCGTATTAAAATTACCGGCTGTTTCAAGTAGCTTATACCATTCCCAGAAATCTGCTCCGGTTTCGGTCCATTCTGCTCCGGCTATGTTGTTGTAGAAAGAGGTGCTGTTGATACCAGCCTCATTTCCCAATTCATCAGTGATGATGAATTCAAGGCAATCATCTTTGGTGAGATCCGAATCGAGCGAAATAGTAAACTGACTGCCAGGAGGTACTGTTCCGGTTTGCAAACAAAGCAGCGCTAGAGCGGTTTCCATTTTTGGGCCGCCATCTCCACCCCATCCGTTCCAGTAAAAATTTCCATTGCCGTCTATGATTCTCTGACCTTCGATGGCAGAGTACATGTAATCGTACCAGTTTCCACCTCCAAAGATGGTTTTGTTTCCTAATGCCATTGCTTTCGCAAAACCATATAGGTAGTAGTAATAGCCACCGCCGCTATATATCTGATTACTACCAATGCTGCCCGGATTTACCAATTGGGCCAGTGTGAAACCTCCAAGGTAGTTATAAAACTGATCCTTCAATGTGGAAGCTGCGGCGACACCATGGTCGGCAGCCAATACGGCGCCCCACGCTCCGGCGCAGGTCATCCCCTGCGGGCGGGTATTACAACCCTGGTACCCCACTCTGGAAGCATTTCCTGAGGTGCATTTCTGCCAGTTGAGGTAGCCGTAAATTTTATTCCAAATGTCCTTGTCTTCATAGTCAACAGCATCGAGGGCAAGATAGACCCACTGGTTAACAGACATGTCGCCGCCTGTTTCGCTTGTATTTCCTCTATTGTACCTCCAACTTACGCGTGTCCATGCTACATTGACATCCTGTGTGTAGTAATTTACCGCCAGCGCGATGGCATTTTCGATCGTAGTTTTGAATGCGCCTGAGATGTATCCCCCTCCGCTGAGTGGTGTTTTGAGGGCAAGGTGAAGTGCAAAAATTGACATGGCAGTTTCATATCCTCTTGAATCTCCTCCCCATCCATAAAATGCTCCGTGATGGTAACCGCCAGACAAATCCTGTGTCGAAAGAATGTAGTTAATGGCATTGGTCACCACAGTTCCATACACAGGGTCATCAATGTTATGCCCGTTTTGTAAAAATGCCTGAAGGCATAATGCTGTAATACCAGATCCGCCCCAGTTGCCCGGAGTTTTGCTGTCTAACGGCTCAATGCCATTAGGATCGATACTTGTTGTACCGATCAGTGTAAGATCTTTTGTTGTGCTCTGGACTGATGCCAGGTAGGCCAGCCCCTTTTCAATCAGGATATTTGATTTCTGTTCCTGGCCATAAATGGCAGTACTGAGAAACAATCCTGCGAAGATTAATGTTAGTAACTTGATTCTCATTTAAACCTCCATGTTTTGATTATTAATTAAATGATTGAACAGTGATTAATTCAAAAAGTAGCTTTTTCTTTTTTTAATGGTTGTGGACTCTGGTAATCCTGCAATTTCCTCGAGTGCAAGAATGCTGTAAGCGGTAACGAGCACAGGGTTATTTTCCCACCATCGCCCGTTTTCATTTACCCAAAATCCTTCAGGTGATTGGATTTTTAATAACTGGTTGGCCAATTCCTGCCGCCAGGCATGGGTTGTCTCAGCATTATCTGTAATGATTTCTTCACCATAGGCATTCAGTGATTTGGCCATGGTTTGATAGTAATAGAACAACCCCTGGTTCTTCATCAGAGGTGTTGTTTCGACCGTAAAATGCGATTTGATCCAGTTGTAGGCAGCCACCACACGTTCGTCATGTTTATCCACCTTTACGTAAACCAGACTTTTTAATCCGGCATATGTCATGCTGCCATAAGAACTTGTTCCCCCGGCTTTGCTGGCGCCGGGTTCATACATGAAACCTCCGTCGTCGACGGCGTAGGATTCCGGATTGACAGATTGTAAGTTTTGAACTTTGGAAAGAAATACCAAAGCTTTGTCATAAAAGAGCTTTTTACTTTGCATTCTAAGCAGTTCTTCATCAGAAAATTTCATCTCAGGGTCAATGGTTTTTACATCGTCCATCGACAGGGATTCGATTGCCCAGTGAAGGTTGGACAGATCAGGACGGTTGTCGCTGTCGTAACCCACGCCTCCGTAATAAAGGCTATCGCTAGTATAATCTTCACTTTCATCCATTTGTATGCCCATCAGAAACTTTTCAGCATTCAAAATGATGGTTTTAAATTCAGGATTATTGGCATCTTTGAATGCTGCCAGACAAATTGCCGTGTTATAGGCCGGCAAATCGTCGAGGTAAATCCCGCCATCGGGTTTTACGCAGGCTTTCAAAAATTTGAACCCATTATCAATTACCGGCTCATCGGTTGTAATGCTCGGATGAGCGCGTAAAAATGCGGAAAGCACAAGAGCTGAGATTGCCGGATAATGCTGCCATGAACCATCTTCTTCCTGCTGGTCATAGAGCCATTTCAAGCCAATCTTGATCGAATGATCTACCTCTTTTGCTAAAGAAAGATCAATTTTTGACGTCAAATCATCTTCAGGTCGGATAAAACCGTTGATGAAAATGAATAATGCGAGAAGTAATGTGAATCTTTTAAACATAGGCGGACAATTTATTTTGTAATGAGTTGAATGATCAGTTTTGATTCCTGTCCTTTTATTAATCCGGCAGAAGTATTTACGTAGAACAATTCATCATCAAATTTATCTGCATTGTTGAGTTCCATTAGTGCCAGCGGATCGTGGTAAGTTGCAATCATTGTCATTTCCGGATCGATAATCACATGCCCGCTCCTGTGCGTAACCGCCCCTCTGAAAAGCCAGCTGCACGATGGGATTGGTTTTTGTGTACGTTCATCGCGGATATAAAATTCAACAGGTTTTCGGGAGTTTTCTCCATTTACATCCAATTCAATAAAAATAAGCAGGCTATCTCCCGGCGTTTCAATAGTGAGGTAGGGGCTAAGGGGATCTTCATCTTTTGGATCTGCCGGTAATTCATTTACAGGGTCAAGCCCAAGCAATAACAGGGCAGTTTGAAATTCTAACGGGGTGACGTTTGTCTTTAGCAGACTTTCGTGTGTTTTCCCTTCAGGCCTGCATAAAACCACTTCTATCAATCCTGAATCCATGTTAACAGTACAGGGGAGTGTTACTGTTTTGGCCAGTGTATTGATCTCAATGTCTTTGAGCAAATAGGTATCTTCGCTGGTTTTCATCAGAATATCCTTTGGATTCTGACCATAGGATGGAAGAAAATGGAAAAATAACAGGAGGGTGAAAGTTATAAAAACAAAAACTGTGATTCTGTTGTCATTTCTCAAGTTCATAACTCTCAGGATTAAAATATTTGACAAAGGTCTGATAATATTTTTTTAATTGCAATAAAACCGGCAATTTTTTTATTAAATTTTTTTTCAACAAAAAAACAGTTGTTCGAATTAACCTAAATTTGTCACTCAAATTTTAATGAAATCCTGTGTTATGAACCTACATTTCTATAGTGCTCGTTTACTTTCGGTAATTATTGCTTTTGTCTGTATAGGGATAAATGTCAAACTTACCCATGCTCAGGAACAGTTTGAGGCGGCTGACACCCTGACTTCCATTTCTATCGACGGGGTGGTAATCATTGCCAATAGGTATGAGAACAAAATTATCAATTCCGGCGCCTCGGTGAGTTCACTGGGGGCGAAGGATATCAGGAGATTACCTGCAAACATGTTGTCAAATACGTTGAAGTTTATTCCGGGGGTTTATATGGTTTCCACCGATGGGATGGGGTTGACCCCTCAGGTGAATGTACGTGGTTTTTATGGAGGGGGTGAGGCAGAGTACCTCACTTTGCTCGTTGACGGGATTCCGGTGAATGACCTGGAAAACGGGCTTGCGAGTTGGAACGTGATGCCTTTGGCGAATCTGAGTTCCTTGGAAGTATTGAGGGGCGGATCATCAGCGCTGTATGGGGATGCAGCAATGGGCGGTGTTTTAAACCTGATCACCGACAAGCCGGATAAAAGCTTTACCAATGCTACTTTTGGATATGGAAACTTCAATAGCTTTAATATCGGGGTCAATCATGGCGGAAATGCAGGAAAAGGATTTTATGAATTATATGCCAACAATGAGGGCACCGACGGATTTCGCGAGCACAGCAACTGGAACTCGGTAACCTTTGGCGGAAAATTAAAATTATTCCTTGGAAGAAATTCAACACTGGCCATCAACTCCTTCAATCAACTGCTGCAAAATGATGACCCGGGGCCGGTCAGCGAAAGCCAGGCTGCATCTGACAGGTTGTTGTCAACTCCCTACTACAGAGAGGATGGAAAGGATTACAAAAAATTTTTACTGAATGCCGATTTTCGCCATAAAGTAAATCCTACAACAGACCTTAGCATTTCGATGATCTATCAGCACAAAAATTCGAAAGCAACAACCACCTACACTCAACCACCCGTAATTCTCGATATGTTCACTTTTACTCCGATTGGAGTTTATGACACCACACAGTTTGGAAATTCTAAAAACAGGGAACTGACCACCGACCAGGCCGGATTTGCCGTGAGACTGCTCACTTTTGACCCCCAGATCAATACTAGGATCACAGGTGGAATTGAAGTGGATTATGGTGGATTTGACAACAAGGTTTTTGATCACTACCAGGGGTTTGAAAACGATTATCAAAACAACTATCTGAAAGCTGAAAACCTGGAATTTGCCGGTGATGGTTTTCGCTTCAAATCAGCTGCTTACCTTAGCGGAGAACTTCCAATTTTCGATGACCTGAAGCTGATTGCGGGGTTGAGATATGATTTTATCTCAGATGCTTTTAGCAGCAATATTCCTGTTGCAGACACCTCTTTGGATAAATCTTACAATGCCCTCAGTCCAAAATTAGCCCTCAATCTGAGCACAGGTGAAACCACCAACTACAAAGGCAGCATCTTCGCCGGTTTCAGTCAGGCATTTAAAGCACCCACCATTGATCAGCGAACCGATTTGAAATCAATCAGCGCAGCCGTATTTTTCGAATCCGGCCCAACCTACAGCATGATGGTTATTGATGGAAATCCATATTCCAATGCTGACCTCAAGCCGCAGCGCAGTAATAATTATGAACTCGGAACCTACCAGTTTTACAGGTTTTCCGAAAAATTTGCCGCTGAAATAAGCCTGACCGGCTACCTGATTGATGTTGAAGATGAAATTGATTTTGACCTCAGCGAATTCAAATACCGGAACATTCAAAGCAGCCGGCATAACGGCCTTGAAACATCAGTGAATCTGTTGTACAAATCCAATTGGCGCGCATTGATCAACCTGAACTCCTCCGATGTAAAATTTGCTTCTGGCGAAAATGAAGGGAAGTACCTTAAAGGAATACCCCGGCTTTCCCACACTTTGGGTATAACCTATGCTCCTGATCAGGGTTTTGGGGCAGGTTTGTCGATGAATGGCGCTTCAGGTATTTTTCTCGATGATGAAAATACAACCAAACTTGATCCTTACTCGATCTTCAGCGCAAGACTTAATTACACGTTTGACTTTATTACAGTTTATTTTGATGTGGATAATCTGTTCGACAAAACCTACAATTCGACCGGCTACCTGTATTATGGAACAAAATACCTGTACCCAGCTGTTGGCCGGTTCGTCCGTGGTGGGTTAATAATCAACATTTAAAAACATTTTTTATGGTCAGAATCTTTAGTATTTTACTATTTGTTCTAATCAATACATCAGCCTTTTCCCAACAACTTTCCGGTCATGTTTTTGATGCAAAGATTGACCAGCCACTTTCAGATGTAAACATCACTGTAGAAGGTGAAAATATCGGCGCAAAATCTGATTCACTTGGGTTTTTCAGCATTGGCCAAATCGGTCCGGGGGATTATTTGTTGCGGGCCACGGCAGTCGGTTTTCTTGACTTCGAAAAAAGAATCGAATTGAAGCCGGATGCTGAATTAGAAATAAATATTTATCTCCAGCCCGTGAATATCAGGTTGGGTGATGAGGTAGTGATCAGTGCCCGGCGTATTGAATCACTGGAGTTTCAGGCCCCTGAAGCCATTACCGTGATTAACAATCAGACAATTTCCAATGAGTCTGCCCGAACTGTCCCTGAGGCGCTTTCCGGTGCTACCGCTGTTTTTATTCAAAAAACCAATCATGGTGGTGGTTCACCTTTTGTCAGGGGTTTGACCGGAAATCAAACGCTGACAATGGTAGATGGCGTCCGTCTGAATAACGCTACTTTCAGGTACGGTCCCAACCAGTACCTTGCCACAGTTGACCCATACGTGGCCGATCGCATCGAAATTGTAAGGGGAAGCGGTTCAGTTTTATATGGTAGTGATGCGCTGGGTGGTGTGGTGCATCTGTTCACCCGAAACCCAACCTTCCGGCAAAAGGGATTTAAAATCGGGGGTAATATTTACGGGAAATGGATAAGTGATGATATGGAGAAAACAACAAGGGGAGAGTTGGAACTTGCCGGTAAAAAGGTTACATTTTTGGGTGGGATTACCTACAATGATTTTGGAGATATTGTAGCAGGAGAGGGCATTGGTGAAGAGCATCCAACCGGATACTCGGGAATCTCAGGGGATGGTAAATTCAGAATGATGCTCGACAGGCAAAAGGAGTTGGTGATGGTTTATCAATATTCCAAGCAGGAAGATGTTCCCCGGTATGATAAAATTATTACCGGATACGAGAAGTACCATTTTGATCCGCAAATAAGGCAGTTGGGGTATTTGCAGCTGAAAACCATCAATGAAAACAAATGGATAAAAAAAATAAATTACCTGATTTCATATGGTCAATCCGATGAAACCCGGTTGCTGAAAAAGGAAGGACAAGAAAAAATCACCACCGAACAGGATGTTGTAGATACTTTTGGCGGTTCAGTCGAAATTAGTTCAGCACCGTCAGATACATGGAATTTTACGTCAGGAGTGGATTTTTATTACGACAAAGTAGGAAGCAGTAAAATTGAAAATCAAAATGGAAACATTACCGAAAAACGGGGTTATTATCCCGATGGGTCAACCTCTGCAAGTTTTGCCCTCTTTTCGTCCCATGCAATAACGTTGAACAAATTTATCCTGACTCTTGGAGCCAGGGTCAATGCTAATCAGATATCTGTGGAGGACGCTGTTTTTGGCGATGTTGACAGCCGTCCGGTTGCTCTGGTTGGTAATGCATCGGTGGCTTATAAATTAACAGAAAATTACCAGTTGATCGGTTCTGCTTATTCGGCTTTCCGGGCGCCAAACATCAATGATTTAAGCAGTTTTGGCTCCTTCAATTATGGCATTGAAGTTCCAAACCCCGATCTGGATCCCGAAGAATCCTTTACTGCCGAAATGGGACTGAAAAGCCGGTATGAGCGATTTACCGGGGCCATATTTATTTTTCAGAACAACCTGAACAACCTGATCGAAAGGGCGCCCGCAACCTGGAACGGCCAGGATTCGATCGATGGTGAAAAGGTGTATCGTAAGGAAAACTTCGCAAAAGCATACATCAGGGGGATCGAAGTAAATGGGCAATACGAGGTAACTGCCGGGCTGATGGCCTCAGGGAATATGACCTATACTTATGGACAAAATAAGACACTCGATGAGCCGATGACAAGGATTCCCCCGCTATTTGGGCGCATTGGAATCCGATACAGTCATCATTCGGGATTTTGGAGCCTGCTTGAACTGCTTTCCGCCGGAAAGCAGGATCGCCTTTCGGAGGGGGATAAAAACGATTCCCGGATCCCTGATGGGGGCACTCCTGGATGGAATGTGCTTAATCTCAGGTTTGGTTACCAGTGGAAATTTGCAGAAATTACAGCAGGCCTGAATAACATGTTCAACGAAGCTTTCCGCACCCACGGGTCAGGTGTTGATGGCTATGGAAGAAGCTTTTGGATTGGGTTGAAAATTGGTTTTTAAGTTCCTATATTTGTCCACGTAATTGAAAAACCCTTTGGGAATTATCAAATTGTAGCTTTGCGGCTCTCTGCGTAAAAACTCTGCAATCCTCTGCGGTTCAACCTCTTTTTACTGCAGAGATACGCAAAGAAGACGCAAAGAACCGCAGAGTAAAAACTTTTTCCAGTTCAGAGAAAAGTCTTTTATGGATTAGTAGGCAGCCTGACCGGACGGTTAGGTAAAGATTCATCAGTGTAAGCAATCGAGTTAGTTTTACTAACTAGTGCCCGCCAGAAAACTCCCTAAAATAGATTTTCAACGATTTATTTACCCCACCCTTCCCAAGGGGATCCCTACGGGAAAAGGGAGTAAATCGTTGAAAATCAATGCTCCCGGAATTTATCCCGAGACTTCGGGAGGGCTGGGGCATTCATTGATTTTCAACATTAAGAGTTTTCTGGCGGGCACTAACTAAACACCTACCGTGTCAGACTGGTCTCATAAACCCGCTCATTACCTCTTGTATCTTTTACCGATAGCCTGAATTGATTTTTGCCCTTTTTGGTATGTTCATCAATTTTGTATTCCAGTAAATTGTTTTTTGGGTCCCATTCCATTAGGATCCAGTTTCCGTTCATGGTTGCTCGGTAAGATTCGATGCCAGCCAGGTCATCTTTAATCGTGATACGGATATTGCTCTGCGCAGAAATGTTTTTGCCATTCTGGATATTGACCGGTGTGATGGTTGGTTTCAAGGTGTCGGCAACTACTGTATAATTTCCGAAATCCCTGATTTTTGCCGTGATGTAATCATCATCCCAGCTACCTCCGATGGCTGTGAGGCTATTGTCAGCCGGGTCAACACGTACAATCAGTAACTTCTCCTTGAGTTCTGGCCTGAACTTTTCCGGTTTAATGTAGAGATCACAAAACTTGTGGAGCGGGGTGTATTTATTGTGAAGGTGATAAAGCGGTGAATAGCCTTTTTTGATTGGCGGGCTGGTTTTGAATTGAAAATGAATTGTGTCATAGAGCGCTTTTTCCGGTATTTCGAGGAGCAATCCATCCTGTTCAAACTGATTGGATTCTCCCCAATACATCAAATAATCAGACTGGTCAGGTGGTTTAATTTCGCCTTTAAAAGGGTCTCCTTTTACATGAAACGTAAGGATGGACTCATTTCCATGAAAATCGCCCACAACGAACTGTATCCTGTAGAGTTTTGAATGGTTGAAGTTGAAGACCCCTTTGTTTTTCACTTTTTCGTAAATTGACAGGGGATTGTTTGGCAGAATACGTGTTTGTTGAATTTTGTGTTTGTTCCTCACAAAATAGGGATAATCAATCAGGCTTTGCATATAACGGGTTTCGTCAAACGAGAACTCGTTCATGACATGACTGTAAACCAGCACTGAATCAATCAGTAGTTGAAGCGAGTAAAAGCCGTTGTTGTATTTGGAGTCGTTGTGCTGATCCACTGCTTCAATGCCAAAATAGATATCCCCCGAAAGATTGATGGTGTCGCCTGATTTCATCCGGTAATTCGGTCCCCATCCCGCCAGTTCGAACTCTTTCGGTTTGGTTTTACCATCTACCAAAGATGCTGCGCCATAGGGATAAACCCTTAATCTTCGTATCTGGGGGCGTGTAAAGTCCTTTACTGTAAATCCAAAATGCAACGGATTAATCGGTTTTTCTGTTTCAGTATTTCTGATTTCAAAATGTAAGTGCGGTCCTCCTGAACTTCCAGAATTCCCCGATTTGGCAATAACCTGACCTTTTGTTACCTGAAATTGTCCGGGTTCAGGAAGGAGATCAATTGTAAAGGATTCTTCCAGGTACTGTTCTTCTTTTACATAGGTATCAACAGCAGGATAAAAGCTCTGGCAATGGGCATATACTGAAGTGTATCCGTTCGGATGATCGATATAAATCGCTTTTCCAAATCCAACAGGTGAAACAACAATTCTTGAAACATAACCGTCGGCCACTGCTTTTAATGATTTCCCCTCTGCACCCTGGGTGCGGATGTCAATTCCTGAGTGCAGATGACCGGTGCGAAGTTCGCCGAATGTTCCAGACAGTAAAATCGGAAAGTCAACCGGGGAATCAAAATAGTCAATCGGGTACTTTTCCTGAGCGGTAATTTGTAAGGATACGGCCAGGAGGATCAGCAGAACTGCTGAGGTTAGTCTGTTCATCGGTTTAAAATGGAATTACACGTGATAAATGGTTCATATCGACAATGATTTCATCAGCAGACGGGAAAGTGCCAGAGTGTTTATCCAGGTTAAAAAACACGGTTTGTAATCCGGCTTTTTTTGCCCCAGCAATGTCTTTTTCATACATATTGCCTATCATCACGCATTTTCCAGGTATAAGGTCCAGTTTTTGGGTGATGGCCAGGAAAAAACGGGGATCAGGCTTTTTGTGTCCAAGATCGATGGCTGCAAAGAAATGGCTGAAATATTTTTCTGCACCTACGCGCTCCAGTGCTGCTTTCATCTCTTCAACCCCCGAATGATCGGCGCTTGTGGCGATAATACAGGGATAAGCCAGGGATAGAATCTTTAAAGCCTCTTCAGCACCAGGAATCCAGGCCACCTTCTCCCAACTATACATTGGTCCGGGTAAGCCAAAGTCCTGCATAATAGTATCGCCCCAGTCGAAAATAAGTGTGGTAATCGGTTTCTTGATCGGCATATTAATGAGAAGATGAAAAGTAAAGAAGTCCGCTTTTCAATGAGTTTTTAATTTTTTTCCACTTTAAAACGAATGGATGATCGTCAGAAACTCATCGGCTTTTAATGAAGCGCCTCCCACCAGTCCACCATCAACATCCTGCTGAGAGAAGAGTTCACGGGCGTTTTTGGCATTCACGGAGCCACCATATAGGATTGTTGTGTTTTGGGCAGCCGGAGCTCCATACTTTTCGGCAAGTAAATTCCGGATAAATGCATGCATTTCCTGTGCCTGCTCCGGCGATGCTGTCACCCCGGTACCAATAGCCCACACGGGTTCATAAGCAATCACAACCTTGGCAAATGACTCCGGATCAAGGTGAAACAATGATTCGGCTATTTGCCTTTTTACCAGGTCGAAATGGCCGTTCTTCTCCCTGATTTCCAATTTTTCACCACAACAAAAAATGGGGATCAACCCATATTTCAGGGTGAGGTCAACTTTTTTTGCCAATGTCGCATGGCTTTCGGCAAAATACTCCCTCCGTTCGGAGTGCCCAATAATCACATAGTCAGCGCCGGTGGATCTGATCATCGGCGCACTGATTTCACCGGTGAAAGCGCCTTTCTCTTCCTTGTAGCAGTTTTGGGCTGATACTTTTATCTGTGGGTGGTTTTTTGTCAGGTTGACGGCGCTTTCAAGGGTTACAAACGGAGTCCCGAGTACCACAAGCATTTCTTCGGGGGTTTGCTTTGGCGGGTTTTCTTCAATTCCATTGATGAGCGCTGAAATCAGTTGTTTGCCTTCTTCAAGGGTGGTGTGCATTTTCCAGTTGCCGGCTGCTATTTTTTTTCTCATTTTAGGTGCTGTTTAGATTAAATATTTGCCGGCAAAAATAGCGAAAGCACGAGAATGGGGGATGGGAATGGAATATTATTGATTTACCGGCTATCAGGTTATTGAGCAGAGGAATTAAACCTCAAAAGTTTTTCCCATTCAATTTGACCCTTGTCGTTGCAGTAATCATTGGCAAAAGCCCTGGAAAACTTATTGATCATCTGGGTATAGGCGATCAGAAAATCTTCATCTTTTTCTTTGGCTTTATGACCGAGCGGTTCAATCAAATCAAGATAGAGTTCAGGGTTTCCTGAGATGAACTCCCAGAAACGCTGTCCGCAATATTTGAAATAATCTCCTTTGTCAGGGTTGTTGTCGCGTCCATAGCAACAGCCGTTGATCGCTGCAATGTTTAAATTTGAGTTGCTTGTTCTGAGGGTCTTTTTTGCTGTTTTGAAATCGGCAATCATCTTTTTGATTTGAGCACTGTTTCCCCAGTTTGGCCCTGATTTGATCGTAACAATATTGCGAATGCCATCCTTGTCGAACTCAAGGTCAATTCCGGGAATACCTGATTTGTAGCCTCCATAAACTTTTGAGTTTACGAAAATGGCAAGGCCTTCGAGCCAGTCACCAAAAATTGTTTCTTCATTTGATGAAATATGGGCATCTACAAGTCCTCTGATAATTTGCTCTGAAGTCAAAACATGTTTTGCCTTAAACAAATAGGGATTTTTGCGCTTTAAAACACTTGCAAGTTTAAGACTGTTAATACTTTCAATACGCTTATTATGAAAAGTGCCGATGTGCTGCTCAACATATTGAGTAACTTCAGGTATAGATATTTTTTTCATCGTTGATTACTTCATCTTGGTGAGGAATTGATGGCGTAGTTAAATATGGATGCCTTGGTTCAAAAAGAATAAGTTCCGGTTGAGTAAGTTGACTCTTAACCATTTGATAATATTCAGGAACGATTTCAATACCAATCGAATTTCTATGCATTCTCTTTGCAACAAAAAGGGTTGTGCCTGAACCTGCGAAAGGATCAAGAACAGTGTCATCTACTTTTGTAAAAAGTTTGATAAACCATTCAGGAAGTCCTTCGGGGAATGCAGCACTATGGTTTTTATTGTTGCATTCGGTGGCCAAGTGTAGAACGTTTGTTGGATATGCCAGTTCTCTATCTAACCAGTTGGAAATATTTTTACCAAATCCACTACCAACCTTTGAATTGTCACGAATTTTATCTGTTTCCGACAACTTTTTTAGCCTTGACTTAGCCCAGTCACCCATTGGTACCATAACTTCTTCCTGGTACATGTTAAACTGCTTGCTTTTGTTAAATTGAAGCAATCGTTCCCAGGAATCCCTGAAACGATTTGGCCATTTTCCGGGATAGGAATTTTTTTTGTGCCAGATAAATTCTTCAGTCCATAACCATCCTTGTTTCCGCATTGAGAGTATGAGTTCAATTACATAGGTACTCCTTTCTCCATCAACAACCTTTTCTTTTATGTTCAAAATAAAGGTTCCGGAAGGTTTTAGCACTCTTAGTAAATGTTCGGTAATTGGCAGAAACCAATCCACGTAATTATCCGGATGAATACCACCATATGTATTCTTACGCTGATCAGCGTAGGGTGGGGAAGTCACAATTAGATCCACGGAATTATCGGGGATCTTGGGCAATATTTTTCTACAATCCCCAAAGTGTATGTCTGTATTTATTTTCATCAACTTGTTTAGAATAGTAACCGCAAATGTAGTTTGATTTGTTCAAATTGTGAATAACTGTTTGTAAAAAAGTGGAGCAAAACAGATTATTATTTCGGATTGTGGATCAGATTGAAAACCCTTCATTACAATTACCAAAGAATTTGTTGAAAAGTCAAAAAAAACTATTGAAAATCAGTTATACTCAAATTTTTAGGATTGTGCTGATTTTCAATAGTTAATCAGTAAATTGAATGCTACTTTATATTCTCACTCTCCGGCAGGCCGTATTCCTCAATCATGCGGATGTTGAGGTCTTCGAGACGGTCGAGGATGGGATTGTAGATTTCGGGAATTACCGGGATATGCACGCCACGGGCATGGATCTTGTTTTCGAGAATCATTTCCACGCCGACGGCTGCCGGCAGCGCAACGGTGCGGGCGATTGCAGTGTCGGTGGCCGGCGTTCCGAAATCGAGCATTCGCGATTTGATCACCTCTTTTGACCCGTCAGGGTAGGCAGCGAGGAAAGTGTGCTGCATCACCACCATGTCGCGTTCGTGTTCACCCAGCATCATTTTGCTGATCATCAGGTCGGAAGTGATTTCGTAAGGGGTGTCTTTTCCACGTCCCATGGTCTTTTCGTCAAACAGCCCGAGCCATTCCATGGCATCAAAGGCATAACTGCCGGGAGGGAGGTTAAGGTAAGCAGCGGCTTTTTTGCGGATGTCCGACGGGTCAGTTTCGCCGATCAGGGTGGCAACAAAACCGGCATAGCTTTTTCCGGTAAAGTCGTATTCATCACTGGTGATCAGGTGAAGTCGTTTCATGGCGTCGAGAGTCTGGCACCAACCGGGAAATCTGAATGTTCCCCTGAAAATGGTTTTGGTTTCGGGTATGCCATAGAGTTCGATGTAGGGAATGGAGTCACGGTTGGGATAAACCTCCAGCCTCCCAACTTCCGGAAAGTCGACGCTGAAAGGGTTTTTGAATAAGTCAATCGGCTCAACATAAGTCTCTTCACCGCGTCTGAGGAAGTGCCCGTCGTTATTTCCAGCCATCACCACACCTTTCGGACTCCATGAGAATTTGTAATTGAATGGATTATCACAGGCATCTGGCGCCGGCAAGGCGCCGCAAAGTGAGTAAAACTCTTCAATTTTTCCCTGCTTGTTGTGAACGTAGTCAATAATGCGCATGGCCGACATGTGGTCGATACCCGGGTCGAGGCCAAGTTCGTTGAGGATGATGATGCCGGCGGCTTTAGCCTTCTCGTCCAGCGCTTTCATTGGAGGCTTGACATAGGATGTGGTCACCATGTTTTTTTTGTGGGTAATGCATATTTCAGCAACCATAACGTGATGAACCCAGGGAAGGAGGCTTACGGTCAGGTCATGGTTTTTTACCATTTCGCTGAGGGTTGACTCATCTTCCACAGTCCAGGCAACAGCCGATCCATTTTTATGATCACCGATCATTGCTTCGGCTTTGGATTTTGTACGTGTAGCAACAGTTACATGGTAGCCATGTTCGAGTAAGTAGGTTACGATAGGCTTAACCACAAGCCCGGCGCCTAAAATCAATACTTTGTTCATTGAAAATGATGTTTTTGGAATTTATTTAAAGTGAATTCTTTCTTTTCAGGTGTTCCAGAATATATTTGTAATCCGGTGTGAGTTCTCCCTGGTGAAGGATCATGGCCCGTTTAATTTCCGGCGGTAGGTCAATATTTTCAAATGGAGCATTGTAGTCAGCCTGAACAATAGCCGGTACAAACTCAATCAGCGCATCCCCGAAACCTTCGGATGAATCGCGAGGAAGTTCGCTTGGTAAAATATCCACTGCCATAACAAGTATGCCTTCCCCTTCGAATCCCATCGTTGATTTCTGTTTGACCGGGTTGTAAACAAACACAGGATCTTCGATTTCTGTTCCTTTATGGGTAAACTCAATAGAGCCATCCGGATCGCAGGTAACATCGCCAATCACTTTCAGTTTCAATTCGCCCTGATGGAAAAGCTTTTCAATGGCCTCTTTGGTAACAATTCTCGGGTAACGTGTGTCCCAATACATGCAGTTCATTAACATTGTGAGATGAGGCAGGTACTTTTCGAACTGACTTTGGTATTTTTCAGGATGGTTGTAATAGTCTTGCAAAATAAAAGGTAGCCCTGATTCAATGGGTTCAGACAGATCGCCTTCGTTGAAAATAATTTTATAGACCAGCCTGTTCGAATAATTTCTTTTCGCTTGAAGGTTCAATAATTCTTCCGGAGTTATTTCGACGGCAGGTAACAGGTTGGCAATGTGTTGGGCGCCTTTACTGACATTTCCGTTGCCGGTGAACCCAATTGTGAAAGGCGCCATTTCATCCGGTACACCGTGTGCCCGGATGAGTTCGCCTAATTCTTTTACGGCTTGCTCTGCATCGGCCAACGAATGGTATTTGTGCGACT
Source organism: Bacteroidales bacterium (assembly GCA_014860585.1). Taxonomy (NCBI): domain Bacteria; kingdom Pseudomonadati; phylum Bacteroidota; class Bacteroidia; order Bacteroidales; species Bacteroidales bacterium. The sequence continues at coordinate 40,096 of JACZJL010000126.1, forward strand.
GCTTAATCCGGGAAAACGGGGTTTTCTTGCCGAGCACCTTCATTCGTTCACCATATGACCACAACGAATTGATCATACCGGCCAAACCTGCATATTTCCCAAAAAAGATAAGGCGTTTGCCTTCATCATCTGTAATTTTTTCGTAGTCGATCAGGTTGCACTTTTTTTCCATCATTGCTGCCAGCATCGGCATATTGTAAGGCTGACCCTTAATTACATGTGAAAAGAAAACATAGGTTTTACCTTCTTCGAACCATGAAACAGGGATTTCTTTTACGCCGAAGATCACCGCAATCTCGGCGAGATTTTCTGTAATTACAGCTCCAGCCCTTTTAAATTCCGATTCTGTGAAAATGCGCTTGGCTGAGCGTTCAACATACACTTCCAATCCTTGTTCAGTCAACTTCTTTACATGCCGGGGTGGCAATGCTGTTCTGCGTTCCATCAGGTACTTGTCTTCGTGCCTGATTCCAATTTTTTTGTTCATTCCAACAATCCTTCGTTTTAATTTCAGGCTGCAAACTTACGAAAAGCACCTTTGATGAGATGACATTTAGCGTAAATTAAATACGGTTTAAATAATGTTGAATCAGAATAGGGCCAATTCTCAATAAATTTGTCTATCATTTATTTATCAACAAATGTTCAAAAAAAAATGAATTGCCTAAGTGTGAATTAACGAATAAAATTATATTTGCAATCCTTTTGCCTATTATGGATAAATAGGCTTAGATTTTAGTTCATTGATTTATAAATAATTCTGATTTTTAGGCCGTTGTATTTTTAAATAAGTAATGAGTTACCATTATAGCCTAATTATCAAGGATTAATTTTATGTTCATTTTCAACGGATGACAACATAATCTGCTAAAAATATCAGGTTTTTGCCGATTGTTTTATTAGGTAATGTGATTAGTCATCGTGTTTTGTGTTTTTTTAACGCTAATTTCGAATGAATTTGTTTGCATTTATTGTAATTTTACCCGGTTCTTTAAGAAATGAAATGTTACATCTCTTGATTAATTATTGTTCATGCATTTTACATAATGCATCTTTGTTCATATTTTCATTGCCAGTAGTGATTTTTATCACATTCATGGCTGTTGGCTGTCAAAATCGAATGATTTTGGATGGTTTAAATTTGCCTGATACTGAAGAATTCCCTAACTTTTTTAGGGTTCCGGTTGCAAAGAATCTGAGCAGATTTGGTTTTTTCTTCCCCATCGTCAGCAAAAATCTCAAGTTTGAACAATTAAATAACGACAGTTCAATTCATTTTTCTGAATCGAAGACAAAGTTAAATGTCCCTGGATTACAAAGAGTATGAAGTAAATTAAATAGTGAAAATCGAATACATTATCTACAAGCTACAAGTTATGAAAAACATTATTAAAAAATTCGGTTTTACAAAGAAGCATGTAAGGCTGATTTTTCGTTTAATGGTTATCCTGATATTTTCAGGAACCAGCTTCTTGTTTGCTCAGACAACTCAGGATATAACCATTCCTGCAGGTTCATTCATTGTTAACATGGGGGTTACACCTCAGAACATTGGCAATGGGTTGAAGCCCTACGGTATGCTGTATGCGTTGCTGGAGAATAGTTGCCCGGTGTATTGGGTGATTAATCCGGAAAAATTAAAAGACGGTAACGATTTTACCTACAATTCAGTGGCTTATAAAGGCGGGCCATTCATCATTGAAAAGAAATACCGTTCTGATGAAGTCAACACGATCATTAATCAATGGATAGACCAGGGTGTTGTTGGTGTTACAACCAGTTCGCCGATCACAGTGCCGGTTTTTATGACTTTTTTGAATCTTCCCAGATTTACGCTGGATTTTCAAAATGGTAAGATTGCGCAAAAGTTTTTTGTAAATGCAGGTATTCCTGCCTCTGCTTATGGAGGCGACCCATCCAACTGGAAAACGCCTGCAGAGCTGAACGAATGCGACGATGTTTTTTCGATGCCTCATGCCGATCCGGTTTGGTTAACCCACGGTAATCTTTATACCTGGATACAGGAAAGTAAAGGCGCTATCTGGCTGGGATGTCATGCAGGGAGTGCGCTTGAGGACATGTTCAATCCAGCAAATTCCTCTCAGCAAACCAACTTTCTGGCGAATAAAAACCAGATTGCTTCTGGAAGTGGCCCTTATTTTGAAAATGCCCTGATTCTATGGGGTAATCACAGCAATGGAACAGTTCCTTACTCCTACGATTATCCTACGGATCCGATCATGCAGTTCTTGGGTACGGTTGATGCAGCTATGCAGAACGGCAGCGAACAGGTGTTCATTCCACTTTCAGCGGGCTGGTGGCCAAACACAAAAGTAGGGGTTTATGATCCTGACCATCCACAGCGTGCATCCAATGATCCAAAACACTTTCCTGCTATCATCGCCTGGGGGCCTGCATTTGGTGATTCCAACAACGGAATGGTGATGCTCGAAGCCAGCCACGATATCTCCAAGTTGGGTAATCATCCGGCCAGTGTCGCCGCACAGCGTGCATTTTTCAATTTTGCATTTTATACCTCTTCCTCAAAGACTGTCCTGCCATCCATTTCGAGCTTACCCCCCACGATCTTTTCAGGAGATCCGACAGCTTTATCAGTGAGTTTTCCCCCAGGAACAGATCCAAACAATTACACTATCGAGTGGTCGGCAAGTTGCAATGGAGTTTTTACCCCCGACAATAATTCTCAGTCTGTTACCTTTACTCCCGGAGCAACTCCTTCACCGGTTACCTGCCAGATTTCAGTTACGATCACGGACTTATGTGGCAGAGTGACTTTTGATACTGAGTCGGTGACGGTTACCTGCAATCTTGCTGTTTCATCCACGGTAACCAATCCCTGTTATAATACGCCCAACGGTGGTGCAATAACGGTAACGGTTTCCAGTGGTTCCGCACCTTACGCGTACAGCTGGACCAGGACTGAAAGCGGTTCGGGATCAGGCACTGCCCCTTCATCACCATTCACCATTGCAAGTCTTCAGGCTGGCAGTTACACCGTTGATGTTTCAGAGAATGGCGGTTGCTCGGCAAGTTTTAATGTAACCCTCAGTCAATCTCCTCAGATCATTATCATGGCAACTCCCACTCCGGTGATTTGTCATGGTGGCACTACGGGTAGCATCAGCACCACGGTGAGTGGCGGCATCCCTGGTTTTACCTATGCATGGACAGGCCCTGGCGGGTTCACTGCCACAGTGGCCAACCTGAGCGGGCTGGCAGCCGGCGCCTACAACCTTACGGTGACCGACAGCAAAGGATGCCAGGAGACTAAAGAGGTGATAGTGACCCAGCCGGATGACATTTCGATCACACCGTCGGTAACCCATGTTTCGTGCAGAGGATTCAACAACGGGCAAATCTCACTCAGCGTAAGCGGCGGCAAACCCGGATACAGCTACCTCTGGAATGACGGCAACAGCAGCCAGAACCGAACCGGCCTGGCGCCCGGCAATTATTCGGTGACCGTTACCGATTCGAAAAACTGCACCAAAACCCTTAGCGGAATTTCGGTGACCGAGCCTGCCGCAGCACTCAGTGTAGTGCTTGACTCGAAGGAGGATGTGGGATGCTACGGGCAGTTAACCGGTGCGATCAATGTGACAGCGAGCGGTGGCACAGGCTCATACAGCTACAGCTGGACAGGCCCGGGTGGCTTTACCTCGACGGAGGAGGACCTCAGCGGCCTGGCTGCCGGCAACTATTCGCTCACCGTTACTGATGCCAACAATTGCACAGCAAATCTGCAGGTGACCATTAGTCAGCAATCAACGATCAGTTTAAACACAGTAAAAACCAATCCTACCTGTCCGCCCGACGCCGAAAATCCTTACAACAGCGACGGAGCGATTGCCCTGACCGTGAACGGCGGCACGCCGGGATATTCCTACAGCTGGACAGCCACCAACGGTGGAGTAGTGCCCACAGGTCAGGAGGATCAGGAAGACCTCACCAACCTGGTAGCAGGCACCTACACGGTAGTCGTCACCGATTCAGAGGGCTGTTCTGCCACAACCAGTGTGACCCTGGTTTACCTGAATCCTAATCCGGCCAAACCAACCGGCCTTGGAAATTAAAAAAATGAAATGAACCTATTACTCAAAAAACCTCGATTATGAAAAGAATTTATATGTGTCGTGAAAATATAGAAATAATTTCAGGCTGTCATCTGATGAAAATACCTAAGATTCTGTTTTTAACAACTTTAATTCTCCTGCTTTTAGGATTAAATGATCCTGTTTACAGCCAAATAACGGTTGATGAAATATCAACAGCGGTTGGTGCTAAAGATGCAACCACCACTGCAGTTGATCATGAGACAGGGAATGGAAGTAGCTGTTTGATGATTGTTGGAATTTCTTCAAGGGAGAGAGATGTTTACGGTGTTACATATAATGGAGATGATTTGACCCTTTTGGGAAGCAGGGTAACAAACAATGCATACACATACATTTATTATCTTCTAAACCCTGATGAGGGGATTAATTTACTCACAGTAAATCACGAAAAATTAGGAGGTGAACATAGGGTTGTTGTTGGTGTAATGACACTTTTCGGCGTTGATCTGAACAATCCGCTTGGGACTTTCAACTCCAGCAGTGGGACTGCATCATCAGGTAATACTACCATTGAGTCTTCAGAAGGAGATATGGTTTTTGCGGTTCTTGCAATCGAAAAAGCAAAGGATGTTAGCAATGTTACTTCAGGTCAGACTTCAATTTGGAATATTGATACTGATGCACAGGTAGGTGCTGATGGGCCATGGGGAGCCGGTAGTAGAACAGATGCTCTCAGTGGTACTTCCACAACGATGAGCTGGAGCTGGACAGGGAGTAAACCATGGAGTATCAGCGGAGTTGCCATTAAAGCAGGTGATCCTTGCAACCCGGTTTACGGTGAGAATTTGACATCAGCAGCAGACGCAGATGTATGGACTTATACTCCAGATTTGAATTTCGGAGCCTGTAATGTCATTTACCTCAACAGTTTATATCAAAACAGGATATTTTTACAATTCGATCTGTCCGCTATACCTGCCAGTGCAGTGATTACAGGAGCCACCCTGAGAATGACCAAAGTAGGGGGGAATGTTGAATCACACCCGATAAGCGTTCACCAGTTGACCAATGCTTGGGATGAAGGCTCAGGAAGTTGCAGTGGCGCCAGCGGGAACGTGACCTGGAATGACCGGATGACCGGAACCCCTTGGACAACCGCAGGCGGAGATTTCAACTCCACACCTGAATCAACAACTTCAGTTGCCGGAGAGGGTGTTTATGATTGGGATCTGACATCACTTGCCCAGCAGTGGGTGTCGGGGAATGAAGATAATTACGGGGTGTTGTTAAAGTTTGAAACAGAAGTGGCCATAAACCGGGAGAAAATTTTCGCATCAAGAGAATATGCTACACCATCAAGCCGCCCTCAATTGATTATCAACTATACCATACCTCTGAGCGGTGAAGTAACCAAGTCAGATTTGGACTGTAACGGCGGAAATAATGGAGAAATAATTGTGAGTTCCCCGACCGGTGGGAGCGGATCTTATGCATATCGCCTGAATGAAGGCTCATGGCAAAGCAGCGGTATTTTTTCAGAGCTATCGGCAGGTACTTACACAGTATGGATCAGGGATGCAAATGCCACCGAGTGCGAGGTTGGTCTCGGCGATTATACGATCACTGAGCCGGAAGTTTTGAGCGCCACAGTTACGAAAACCGATATTACCTGTAATGGAGAGGATGACGGCACAATCACCGTGAGTTTACCATTGGGTGGTTATGGTACTTATCAAACATCTATCGACAATGCCAATTGGTTCGAAGTAACAGCGGAAAATCCAAAAATCTTTACTGATTTGAGTGTTGCCCCTTACACAGTGCGGCTGAGAGATGCCGCAAATACTGACTGTGTGGTTAATTTAGGGGATCAAACCATAACCGAGCCGGAAGTTTTAAGCGCTTCTGTAGAAACTACTGATGTTTCCTGTAACGGAGAGGAAGATGGTACAATCACCGTAAGTTTACCGCTGGGTGGCTACGGTACATACCAAACGTCAATTAACAATACCGATTGGTATGCTGTCACCCCGGAAGCTCCATATAACTTCACTGTTTTGGGTGCTGATACCTACACGGTTCAACTTAGAGATTTAGCAAATACTGACTGTGTTGTTAATTTAGGAGATCAAACCATCATTGAGCCTCCGGTCCTTTCGTTAACAGCAAACAAAAGCAATGTGGTTTGTTATGGCCAGAGCAACGGATCTGTTACAGGATTTGCTTCAGGAGGCACTCCCCCTTACCAATATAAACTGAATGATGGCAGCTATGGAAGCAACAGCAGTTTTACCGGCCTGGCCACTGGAACCTATACGATATGGGCAAAAGATGCCAATAATTGTGAAACCTCAACGAATGTCACCATCAACGAACCTTCTCAGATTGAGGTTGATGAGACGATTGTTCAGCCAACCTGTTTCGGTGATGGGAGCATATCCCTGACGGTTACCGGAGGAACGCCGCCTTACACTTATGACTGGGCAGATCTGCCGGGGAGTTTGAACCCGAAAAACCGGACAGGGCTCAATATCACCGAAGATACTGATTATACCGTCACGGTCACCGATTCAAAAGGTTGTACATTTACTCCGGCTCCCTACACCTTGTTAGCACCGGAGGGTTGCGAAGGCCTCACTGTTTGTCAGAGCGATGATGAAAGTATTTTGACAGTTGATCCTGACCCGGATGTTACCTCCTATGAATGGTCAATCCTCGATTTTGAAACCCCGCCGAATTATTACAACAGTGCAATCATCAATCCTGCCGGAGGGACCGGACCATTACCATCGGTTATCATTGACTGGGGTAGTGTTCCTGTGGGTTCCTACAAGGTGTGTGTTGTGGCCCACAACATTTGCGGAACGTCGGAAGAAACATGTATTCCGGTAAATGTCATCACGGTAGATGCTGAAGCGGCAGCCGATCCGGTATGTGAAGGTGGCGACTTGTTTTTGTATGCGAGCGGTGGAGACAGCTATAGCTGGTCCGGCCCTGGCGGATTCACTTCAACCAGCGCCAATCCGGTGATTTACGATGCCACCTCTGCAATGAGTGGTGATTACTACGTGGAGGTGACCAATGCTGATGGATGCGTTGCTACGGCCTCCGTTACCGTGAGTGTCTCAATTCCCCCAGCCGTATCAGCTGCAAATATCAATAATGCAGCCTGCGGTCAGGCATTAGGATCCATCAACCTTTCAGTTGACCCCGAAACAGGAAGCTACAGTTACCTTTGGAATACCGGAGCAACCACGCAGGATATTGAAAACCTTCTTTCAGGCAATTATTCTGTTTTGGTCACGGATCTGAATACCGGATGTACCACAGAGGAAACTTTTACTATTATTGACTTACCTGGTCCGGTAGTCTCGGCAGTTGCAACACCCGTATCCTGTTCATCAGGTTCAGATGGAACAGTTACCGCGAAAATAACATCAGGTGGTACGGCTCCTTTTACCTATGCCTGGAGCAATGGGGTGTCGCACACGACCAATGATCTTTCGCACACAATTTCAGGCCTCATTACCGGTAATTACTCGGTTGTGGTTACCGATGTCAATGGTTGCATTAGTGCTTCATCAGCCCAGGTTACCCAGCCCAATCCATTGACGCTGGACTATACCAGGGTAAATGTTTCCTGTTTTGGCGAAAGCACCGGTAGCATTAATCTGATTGTCAATGGTGGGACGCCCGGATTTACTTACGCCTGGACCAAAAATGGTTCTCCTTTCGGCGGGGATACGCAGGATCTTACAGCTATTACCGCTGGTGTTTATATGGTCACAGTGACGGATAACAATTTGTGCACGGCATCAGCAACGATCACGATCACACAGCCTGCAGCAGCACTTGCAGCAATTGCCACTCCCACACATGTGGGATGCAATGACGGCTCTGACGGACAGATCATCCTGAGCGTCTCCGGAGGTACACCTCCTTATCACTATGTATGGTCCAACAGCGCCACCTCGAAAGACATTACCGGGCTTGTCGCCGGAACCTACAGTGTGACCATCACCGACGCGAAAGGATGTACCTACGAAAGTGAGGATATTCAGGTCACTGAGCCGGACGAACTGGTTGCCAGCGGAGTGACGACAGATATCAGTTGCTTTGAAGGAGCTGATGGTGCGATCACCCTGACGATCGAAGGGGGAACAAGCCCTTTTGCCTACAGTTGGTCGAACGGAGCGACAACCAAGGATCTTAGCGGGGTTACTGCAGGTGATTACGACGTCACTGTGGTGGATGACAACGGTTGTACCGCTACAGCCATTTTTACCCTGACCGAACCATCCCTGCTGGATGTTTCGGTAACCCTGAAAGTAGATGTCAGTTGTTACGGAGGGTCGGATGGAAGCATTGACATCACAGTGGAAGGCGGAACAGAGCCTTACACTTTTAGTTGGTCGAATGGATCAGTTTTAGAAGACCTGATGGGCCTGCCTGCCGGTTTATACACAATTCTTGTAACCGATGCCAAAGGCTGTACAGCACAAACCAGTGCAACTGTGAACCAGCCGCCCCTGATGAGCGTATCGGGGAGTGTTACCAACAATGTATGCTTTGGCGGAGCAAGCGGGGCAATCGAAATCACCGTAACCGGCGGAACTGCCGCATATAGCTATTCCTGGACGACCGATATTGGAACCGGGCTTGAACCTGCAGAAAAGAATCAATCAGGTCTGACCATCGGAACTTACACCGTAACTGTAACCGATGCAGAGAATTGCGTTGCAGTTGCCGGTTTCACGATCACCCAGCCCGGCCAGATTCAATTATCGATGCTGAACTCCGACGTTTCCTGTTTTGGCGGCAGCGATGGCAGCATCAACCTGACAGTCACCGGAGGAGTTACACCCTACACCTATTCATGGGAAGGGCCAAACGGTTTTACCGCTGGTGCAGAAGATATTACTGACCTGAGTGTTGGAACTTATACCGTGACGGTTACAGATTTTAACGGCTGTGAAGCGGTGTTAACTTCCGACCCTGTCCAGGAACCCACACAGCTGAGTGTTACGGTGGATTTGATCAAGGATGTGACCTGTCGTGGGGGCGATGATGGGGAAGCACAGGCGAATCCTGTTGGAGGTACTCCTCCTTACAGCTATTTATGGTCAGAAGGCACGGTTTCTTCGTTCCTGACAGCCTCTGCAGGAACTTACCAGGTTGAGGTCACCGACGCCAAGGGATGCACGGCAATTTCAAGCATCCAGATCAATGAACCTGAAGAAGAAATAGAACTTTACGCAATTATTCGTAATACCTCCTGGTGTGAAGGCAACACAGGAGAAATTGAACTTATTGTAGAAAATGGTGTGGAACCTTTTACTTACAGCTGGACAGGCCCTGGCAGCTATACTGCTGACACAAAGGATATTTCCGGTCTTGCAGCCGGTACTTATACTGTGATTGTGGAAGATGCTTTGGGTTGTACAGCAACCCTCGGAGGCATAGAGGTTGAGACTGCACCGGACATGGAAGGCATGGTAACGGTGATCAACCGGACGTGTCTGGTGGCAGATGGGGAGGCCTATGCTATAGTAAGTGGCGGAGTAGAACCCTACACTTATCTTTGGGAGCCAGGAGGCCAGACCACTTCATTCATCGCCGGACTGGATGTGGGAACCTACACCGTTACCGTGACCGATGCCGATGGTTGCGAAGCAACATACACAGGCACAGTTGGCATTCCTGAATGCAACCCTCCGGTAGCCGAGCCATACTATTATGAAACGTGTGGAACATTTACCAATTCCGTTGCTTTGCATGATGCACATCCGGATTTCGAAAATTCCGATCTTGTATTTCTGCCGGTCACTTTTCCATCAACAGAAGAAGGATCAATAGAATGGGGTTCAGAAATAGGAGGGGAGCTGGTTTTTAACGGTACCTTTACCTATACTCCGGCGGCAGAATACACCGGTATATTTAGTGTGGTCTATTTCATTGAAGACCCTAACGGATTGACAGCCACATCAACGCTTACCATCTCTGTTTCACAGATGTCAGCTCAATTCAGCGAGATGAACATTGCCCATGAATCATGCGGTGCTTCAGATGGTTCTGCAACGGTTACACTTAGTGGCGGATTTGCACCCTATACGTACGTTTGGAGCCATAACCCCGATCTGAATGATCCGACTGCTGCAGGTCTTGCTGCAGGAACTTATTCTGTAACAGTGACCGACAGCCAAGGTTGTTCAGTATCGGCAGAAGTGACCATCCTCAATGTTTGCCTGACTATTGAAAAGCAACTCGCTGCTGTCAATGGCGATAACCTGGCTAGTGAATACAACGATATCGGGGACATTCTTGAATATGAAATTATTGTTACAAATACCAGCAATGCAATATTATTTAATGTATTGGTAACTGACCCACTCACAAACCTGGAACAGACTATAGTTAGTCTCTTGCCAGGAGCACCCAATGCAGAATCAATTACAACATACTACACTGTAACCGAAGAAGATTTATTGTCCGGCCAGGTTGATAATATTGCCACTGCATCCTTTACCTTCAATGATGAAGAATTTATTCGTCAGGATGATGAAACTGTTTTTGCTGGAATTGCTGATATCAGGGTTGAAAAATTTGTTGAAACAACTCCGGTAAATGCTGGTGGTGAGCTGATTTACAGAATTGTTGTTACCAATGATGGACCTGCATTGGCAAGGAATATTACTATTACAGATATCATAACTGCCTTCCCGAATCCACTTTATGCGCTAACACTTGATGGAACCTTTGAAACCTGGCCAGGAAATTATCAGCTTGAGAATAGCCTGGTCAAAAATCAAAGTTTTACCTTATATATTAAAGGTGTGGTTAGCATCAATCAATGCAGTCCCGTAAGTAATACTGTTACCGTTAATGCTGAAAATGATGAATCACCTGGAAACAACACATTTACTGTGATTACGGATGTGGAGGATCACGAGAACCCTGTGATTTCAATATGCCCTCCGGATTTTACCGGGGATGATTTCATCGAAGGGTGCACTACTGATGCTATTTTAGGTTTTTCATTCAGTGAAACTTTGGTTGTTTTGTCTGATATTAATGATTTCCCAGGGACAGCAGAAGACAATTGCGGGATTGTCACTGTGACCTATATTGATGTTACTTCAGGTTTGTGCCCGATTATAGTAAGCCGCACCTGGACGGTGAAGGATCCTTCCGGAAATAGCTCCAGTTGTGTACAAATGTTTGAAATTATTGATACAGAGAAACCATTAATTACGACTACAGCTACAAATCAATATTTTGGTTGTAATCCAACGATCACAGCACCAGTCTTCACGGGTAGTGACAACTGTGAGGGGACGATCACCCCAACGGTGACCACCGATGGAGTGACCAATACAGGCTGCAGTTTCAGCCAGACGTGGAGGGCGAACTATACCGACGTCTGCGGCAATCAGGCCGACGAGGTAAGCATTACTTACAACTGGACAGTTGCAACTCAAATAGAAGTTGATTGCTCTCAACCAATTGCTTTGAATTCATGTACTTCATTAGTTGATATCCAGGCAGCCTATTTGACCTGGATTGATGGATTCACCTTTACGGGCGGTTGTGATGTCACAGATAATAAGGCGGATATTCCTGTCCTCCCAATAAATGTTGAGTGCTCTGGAGCAAATCTGGAGTTCAACTTTATCGCTTCAGATGCTTGCAGCAGCGATATTTGTTCATCTACATTCACGGTAGATGCAACTCCTGGATTAATAATTACCGAAGCTACAGACAAGACCGTTATTTCCTGTGCTTTTGCCAATCAGACAGCAGTCGATGCAGACTTTTCAGATTGGCTTGCCACGGCAGGAGTGAGTGGAGGTTGTTCACCGACCTCCACACCCGATATCACGACAGCCCCCGATTATTGCGGCGGCAGTGTGGTAGTTACTTGGACGATAGCCGATCAGTGCTATGCTGGTTCGACTTATTCGGCGGCCTATACCGTCACTGCACCTTCAGACGTCTTAGTGACCGAAGCTACGGATAAAACTGTCAACGCCTGTGAATTTACCGATCAGACAGCGGTCGATGCAGATTTTGCAGACTGGCTTCTCACGGCAGGAGTGAGCGGAGGCTGTTCACCGACCTCCACACCCGATATCACGACAGCCCCCGACTATTGCGGTGGCAGCTTGGTAGTCACGTGGACGATAGCCGATCGTTGCTATGCTACTTCAACTTATTCAGCGACCTATACTGTCACTGCACCATCAGCCGTCGTAGTGACCGAAGCTACGGATAAAACTGTCAACTCCTGTGAATTTACCGATCAGACAGCAGTCCAGGCAGACTTTGATGCATGGCTTCTTACGGCAGGAGTGAGTGGAGGCTGTTCACCGACCTCCACACCCGACATCACGACAGCCCCCGACTATTGCGGTGGCAGCGTGGTAGTCACGTGGACGATAGCCGATCACTGTTATACACCTTCAACCTATTCAGCGACGTATACCGTCACAGCTACGGCAGCCCTCATCGTGACTGAAGCTCAAAACAAGACCGTTGATGCCTGTGATTTTGCCGATCAGACCGAAGTCCAGGCAGACTTTGTAGCATGGCTTCTTACGGCAGGAGTGAGTGGAGGCTGTTCACCGACCTCCACACCCGACATCACGCCAGCCCCCGATTATTGCGGCGGCAGTGTGGTGGTCACATGGACGATAGCCGATCACTGCTATGCTACTTCAACTTATTCAGCGACCTATACCGTCACTGCACCATCAGCCCTCACCGTGACTGAAGCTCAAGACAAGACCGTTGATGCCTGTGATTTTGCCGATCAGACCGAAGTCCAGGCAGACTTTGATGCATGGCTTCTCACGGCAGGAGTGAGTGGAGGCTGCACACCGACCTCCACACCCGACATCACGACAGCCCCTGACTATTGCGGCGGCAGTGTGGTAGTTACTTGGACGATAGCCGATCAGTGCTATCCCGGTTCGACATATTCGGCAACCTATACCATTAATCCACCACCAGGTGTTGTTATTGCTGAAGTGGAAGATCTAATTATTCCACCTTGTAGTTTTACTTCTCAGGAAGCTGCAGACCAGGCGTTTGCTTCATGGTTAGGCGGTTTCAGTGTCAGCGGCGGGTGTACCCCGACGTTTGGCACCAACCCGGGTATTCCGACAGCACCAAATTACCAGGGTGGCGCTGTGGAAGTAACATGGACGGTAAATGATCACTGTTTTGAGACTTCAATCCATACAGCAACTTTTACAATCACGCCGCTGGTCGAAATTGAAGCCTATGTTTATCTTGAAGGCTCTGCAATTAAACCGGATGGTCAATCAATATATACGTTACCAATGCGTACCACTTTGAATTTTTTGAAGGTACTACCGGGTCAAATGTATAGTGACTTTTTCTATGGAACATATTATTCTCCTCCAGGTCAGCCTTATAATATTCCACCATGGAGCTACAATGGAAATGAAGGAGAATACTATGATTCCGGTGGTGATCCATTGAATGGCGATGCAAATTACCCAGCTACAGTTGTTGACTGGGTGCTTGTTTCCTTACGTGATAATCCTGCAGGAACAGGCGGACCGGTTTGCCAGGCTGCTGCTTTGTTGCACAAAGACGGTACAATTGAGTTTGTTGGAGGAGGCCCGGCTTGCTGTGATGTTAATATGAATACAAGTTACTGGGTGGTTGTTGAGCATCGAAATCACCTGATTGTAATGTCTCATGAGTCTGTTGCAATTGTTGATGGAAAGATCATTTATGATTTCCGTATACAACAAAGTTACCTGAATGATCCTTTCGGGTTTGGATTTTATGCCCGTCAGAAGGAAATTTTATCTGGTAAATATGCCATGTATGGAGGTAATGGCGGACAAGTGGTCAATGCTCAATCAGATACCGACATCACCTTTGATGATAGAAGTTTTTGGGAGGAGGCCAATGGTATATTTGGCCGATATTCCAACAGTGATTATAATATGAATGGAGATAACAATTTTAATGACCGCGTAATGTGGGAGTTCAACAATGGAAAATTTACGAGTGTACCAAGAAATTAACTGTAGAAATTTGAGCAGACAGGTCATTTGATAATCTGTTCAAATTATTAAAAATCTATAATTTATTTAAATATTTTAAACACTTAGTCATTGAATACTATTTTTGCACATTAATACCTTTATCAGTATCAGAGAAATAATTGATGGAATTTGAAAATTCTACATAGTATTACCATACAAAACCCTATATTTATGGAAAGAAATTTACGCTTTTTATGCAATTTTACAGGCCTCGTGAGACTTTCTTACAGAAGAATCAGTGTATCTATCATGCTGATTTCATTGTTAATCATGGGTCTTCAGGCATCGGCTCAAAACCCTGTAATTACTGTTCGTTTTGCTAACCCAGAATTTGATTGCCAGGCGCAAACGTATTGTCTAGATGTTGAGTTTAATTCTGATACAGAGGGACAGCAATTGTTTGGGATGAATGCCCGATTTTTTTATGATGATAATGTCCTTGAATTGATTGGTTTTTCAGATTTTCAGGGCGGACTTGTGCAATCAGCTAATCCTCCTGAATTTCCGCTTAAAACCACCGGCGGCGCATCATCTGGCCCGACCCTGTTTAATTTTTCAGGCCCAGCCGAGTATATCAATGGGATTATTCAATTGGATAACCCGGCAAACGCCATTGACATTTCCACATCCGGTTGGACAAAATTATTTTCGATCTGTTTTGAAGTTTCAGATCCTTCCTTTATTGGGATCACTGACTTTTGTCCAAGTATTGTGTGGGAACTTAACGAAGAGGGGACTTCAGGATGGTTGATAGGAAGTGATGGGGTAGTCATTACATTGGTTGACCCTGATCCATTGCTTGAATCTTATCCTTCAGACGAGCAAGTTGAACAATTTAACTGGGAATATTTTCCAGGCACTAGTAATCCTCCATACGGGGAACCGGTTCAGGCAGTTTGCATTGAGACCAATTGCCCGCCGGTAGCGTTGGACGATGTGAACAACACCTTAATTAATACGCCTGTACCGGGGAATGTATTGACGAATGATTTTGATCCGGACGGCGATCCGGTCACGATCAACACAACCCCGGTAGTACCGCCGTCGAGCGGGACGTTAGTACTCAATCCGGATGGCAGTTACCTGTACACTCCGCAGACGGACTTTGTAGGGGTAGTTAGTTTTGTATACGAGATATGCGACAACGGCACCCCGCCGTTGTGCGACCAGGCGGTGGTAACGATCACGGTGATTCCTATACCCACAGAGGACAACAATCCGCCGGTAGCGGTGAATGATGCCTACCAGGGTTTGATCAACACCCCTGTTTTGGGGACGGTGATCCCGAACGACTGGGATCCGGACGGCAATTTGGATCCGGCCAGTGTCACGCTGGTAGACGGCGGGAGCGCAGATGCCAATGGTACGCTGACGCTGAACGCAGACGGTACCTTCACCTTTGATCCGGACACGGACTTTGTCGGCCAGGTAAGCTTTACTTACCAGGTATGCGATTTGGGCACACCGGTTTATTGCGATGAAGCGATAGTGACGATCGACATTTACCCGAATCCGTTTGGTGAGAACTACACGTTTGCGGTAGATGACAGTTACATCGGCACACAGGACGATCCGATTTTGGGTAATATTTTGGATAATGACTACGATCCTGAAGGGGACGACCAGATCTTCAGTGGGATCCTGGTACAGCCACAACATGGGACAGTTACGGTGACCTTGGCGGGCGACTTTGTGTACACGCCTGAACCGGGCTATTACGGTCCCGACCAGTTTGTGTACGAGGTTTGCGATGATGGTACTCCTGAAGCTTGTGATCAGGCGACGGTTTACCTGCTGTTAGCACCACTTCCTGATGTTACACCAATTATCACAGCTGTGCCTAATGTGATGAATGGACCGACTGATTTTTACGTTACCGTCAGGATTACTGAATTGAATAATGTTAACACCAATGGTTTGATTACTGTCAGGATTCCGAAAGACACACGTTGGATTTTAGATGGTCCTTATGATCCTACCCTACCAATGCTTGGAACTACCCCTCTTAATAATACGGATTGGAGTTATTCAGACGATGCAACATATCATATTTTCACCACCACCGCAGTGATTCCTGCCGGAGGATTTTCATACTTTGGATTCAACGCCAAGTGGGATGCAGGACAAACCGTTGGCATTTACACTATTACTTCCCAAATTGTTGAAGGAAGTGGTGGTGAAATCCGCATTGACAATAACGTAGACGCGGAAAAGCTTGATTATTTTATAAACTAAATAAAACATTGTACTATGAGGAGGGGACTTTTTACAATTATTATTTTTATTTCAGCACTAATTTCAAATGCACAAAGCTGGAATCCTTATGTAAACCAGGGAATTGTTGCCCCTGCGCCGTTATTACCAGCCGAATTTAACGGAACTGGGACGCTTTCTTTTAATGTCGGTAATACCGGAATCACTCCATTGCATCTGGTGACAAATCAGGAAATGGGACTGGTCATCACCTTGTCGAAAGGTGTTCCGGACAATGCTGATCCCATTGCTGCACTTGGAGGTACATGGCTTGGCTATTTTGACTGGACATACAATTCCGGTTTAAGGACCTATTTTGCCATTCAGAATCAGGAAATTCCGGGTGCAAGTCAGGGTAATATTACCATAGCCTACAAGGTAGCCGAGAATACTTCCATCGGAACTCCGCAGAATGGTTTTAATGTTAATGTTCAGCCTCCATCCTATACGAATGGCTTTAATACAACAAACGATGATGCAGTAAGTTCTTACACTTATGTGCGCGCCAGGGATTATGGGGATGCACCATTAACTTATGGAGCTGTATTTCATGAGATTAATTTATTTAAGAATGCAGCAAACACGCAATACTTGAATTACATGTACTTAGGAAATGCGGTTGATCCTGAACCAAATTATCAACCCTCTGCAAATGCAGATGCTGACAATTTTGATGATGGGGTTAATTTTCCGACTCTTATCGTGGGCTCAACTGTAATAATACCCGTCACATATAATTTTGTAAATGTTGTGCCAGGCTCAGTATTCGGTTTCCTGAATGCATGGATTGATTGGAATGGAAATGGTGTTTTTCAGGAGGATGAGGGTGAAAGGATTTCAACAAATCAATTCATACCAGCATTCGCTGGAGGAAATATCTCAGGTACTATCAATTTAACTGTGAATGTGCCTTTATCAGCCATCACCTCTACACCAACTTTTGCTCGCTTTAGATTTGGGAATTTTCTTTCCCTGGCTTCAGAACAGCCTGAGACAACTTGGGGTGAAGTTGAGGATTACCAGATAACTATTTTAAACCAAGCAGACGTATCAGTTGTAAAAACCGTCCAAACAACCCCGGCCACATCAGTGGTTGCTGGTGGCGAACTGATATATAAATTGGTTGTCAACAATGCAGGACCTTCTGTTGCTCAAAACGTTGTGCTTACCGATTTACTTAATAATTTGCCATTTCCATCCCCTCAATATTCTACAACACCTTTAGGGCCATGGAGCAATTGGTTAGGTTCTATTTCCATTGGTTCGATGCAACCTTCTGCTTCAGTTACCTATTATATCAAAGGTACATTAAGCATCAATCAGTGCACTGATGTGAGCAATATAGCTTCGGTAACCACTACAACAGATGATACGAATCCTTTAAACAATGAATCATCTATAACCACACCTGTTTACGACGCAACTGATCCTGCAATAACTACTTGTGCTGTAACGCTTGAACTTATTGGTTGTAACGTTTTAGTAATTACAAGTCCGGCATACTCGGAAACATTGGCCAACTCATCAGAGAATGAATTTGAAAATTCGCCAAACAATGGAGATGCCAGCGATAACTGCGGGATTACGTCAGTTCAATACATTGACCTGATAACTTCGGGAGTGGGTGTTTGTCCAATTGTTGTGACAAGGACTTGGTATATCATAGATGCGGCTGGAAATACTGAAACTTGTGTACAGACGATCACTGTCACGGATATTGTAGCGCCCGTTTGGGATCAGATAGCTGGCGCTTTGGATGCTAACCTTGCATGTGAAAACACAGCCGGCTTAGCTACCGCCCTTGCTCTTGCCCCAACAGCTACGGAC
>JACZJL010000127.1 GCA_014860585.1 Bacteroidales bacterium
CCTCCGGAATGTTGAAAAATGTTGCCCGTGAATGATCTTTTTTACTTTTTTAACGTGTTGAAAAACAATGCGATCAACAAATATTTTTAATCATGTAACGAGAGTGTTAAAGAATGAAACGACAGTGTTAGCATTCCGCACCCTTTCTGCAGTACCTTTGTAATCAGCAAAAAGGAAAAACAAAAACAGGAAAGTATTAACCAAAAATTTACGAACTATGAAAAACTTAATTCTATTACTGGCCCTGTCGGCCACCATCAGTGTTGGCCTTTTTTCGCAAACACAGCTTGCCTTCCGCTTTTCCAATCCCCAGGTCATCAGCGGAATGCCGGAGTATTTTCAGTTCGATGTGGATGTAAAAGCCAGTGCTGAAGGCACTGTTCACAGGGATTTGCAGGTGTATTTCGACTACAATGCAGATGCGTTCGGCAACCAGATCGTTGGCGCCGGCAAAGTGAACATCGAAATGCTTCCGCTGCTGTCGGATCATTACCACATTGTGAATGTGGCCGACAATACGCCGTCAAAATTCGCCGTGATCACAGAAGCAGTGGAAGAGCTGAACCAGAATGGTTCGTCCGGTGATTTCAACGCCATGCCCTCTTCCTTTACCGGCTTGCTCCGGATACAGATAGAAATAGCCAACTCGGGGGAAGCGTGCGGGATCTCCTTTGATGAGGAACTGATGAACGGAGGACAATATCACCAGTCGTTAACTTCAACCGACCCCTTGAAGTATCTGGATCCCAGTCTCTACGCAAACACGCTGGGAGCGTTTTCATTCATCGGACAGGACATCGCCTTAACCAAAGGATGGGCAGGCATTTCCAGCTATATGCTGCCTTTCGATCCTTCCGTGGAAAGCATGTTCTCTGCCATCGACAATGAATTGACCATTCTGAAGAATTTTTTTGGGGTGTATCAGCCATCTGCAGGTGTAAATACGCTGGGCAACTGGGACACCAATTCCGGATACATGATCAAGGTGGAGAACAATTGTCAGGTAAAGGTGCTTGGTGCGATCAACGAAGCGAGAACGCTTTCGCTCAACGACGGCTGGAACCTGATACCGGGGATGGTAAACTGCGAAGTCGCTACGGCAGATCTTTTCGGTGCCATCCTCAGCAGCGTGATCATCATTCAGGATGTGGCGGGTGTTGGGGTGTTCTGGCCGGCATACAACATCAACACGCTTCCTGTGTTGACGCCGGGGAAAGCCTATTTTGTGAAATTGTCGCAGGCAGGAGTGATCACCTTCCCGGAATGTAATTAGGGGCTGCTGCATTTTGGATAGCCGGATTTTCAATGCTTTTGGTGTGGAAATATTTTCCGGTTCGTTGCATTTACCGGCCGGGATTGATTTAAGCAGTCAGCCGAAGGGTGTTTACTTTATCCGGATGGAGACAGAAACGGGTTCGCTATTCCGGAAGATAGTCGTCAACTGAGTGTTCATTACCTGAGACTTAAACGCATGAAGCATGCAACTAGTTAGAGTAACGTTTATGGTGACTGATCCGACCTTAATATCCTATGCATTGATAGGGATATCACCTGCTTATCCAAAATTTAAAATGCGTGGATGTCCTGTGGATCCATGGATTTTAAATCTTTGCATTACAGTCTCTTGACAAAATTTTGTTTTGGATGTATCTTTGCTAAATTATTAACCTAAACACGTATCATGATGAAAAAATTAACAAAACTGATGCTATCTCTAACAATAGTTTTGTTAGCAGGTATCTATTGCGGGGCTCAAAACAATCAACTGATCACAGAAAAACAAATGGCTGCCAATGAAGCCAAGATCAGGGCACTTTACGGCAGCGAATGGCAGTTTTTTTACGATGAAAAAAACATCCTTACCAAAATGTGGGGCAGTTACCAGTGCCCTGTAACATCGCCTAAGAAGGAAGATGCTGTTGCCATTGCAACTGAAATGATCCGGAACCTCGAACAGGCCATCCTGCTCCCGGCTTCCGATTTTGTCCTGCTTTCGGATAAGTACAATCCGAAAACAAAAACATTCTACATTTCCTTTCAGCAGTATCACAATGGAGTTCTGGTGGAAGGGAAGCGGATCAACTTTGCCATGAGGGATCATGGCGAGATCTACCAGTTTGCAAACCTTACCGCGACGGGACTGAATGTGGATACCGGGATTGATTACGATGCAATTTATGCTGTTGGAAAGGTAAGGCAAAATTTTACCTACCCGTTTCTTGCAGAGGAAGAGCCTGTGGCAACTATCGTTATTCTGCCGGAGAATTTTTTGTTCGATAACGCACCGGCCAGCCTGTGCCATAAGATTAGATACGACGAACGCACGTTTTATGTGGATGCCAACAGCGGAATGGTGATCGGCGACATACCGAATTATCGTTATTCTAAAAATCCGGATCAAACAGGGGGTATCTGGAATGTTAACCCTGTTGAATACAGTTCAAACTCCCGAACTGAAGTCCAGGATGTCATGTATTTATCTGACTCCATACAAAATAAGCTCGACTTTTGCTACAGTGGAACTATTAATGGGATGGTCTATCCTCTGACGAATCCAAACGCTCTTGTATTGGAGCTGAAGCCTTTATGCAATTTACCAGTTAACTTTTATGACCAAAACCATATTTTAAAAGAAACTACACACACTGACGAAAATGGCAATTATGAATTGTATTCTTTTGTTGAATTTTCAAGTATGGAAGTAGTATTTAATTCATGGGTTGAGGTCAGACGCAGTTTGCGTTCTAATTCACATCCTCCACACTTGAGTCATACCTATAATTACAACCAAGGGGAATTCATTCATAATTTTACTTTTCAGGATCAAAACCATGTTGGAGGTGCAACACCTTTTACTTACCGACATGAGCCGACGGTATATTTTAATGCATTTAACCATCTTTACTATTTAAATGAAAAATTTGCTGATATGCCCGACATAAATACCATTGTTGAGGTTATTATGACCGACTATGGAGGTGCGGATGGAGCCACAAGGACTGCAGAATATAACGAAGGTGGTGCACGTGCCTCACATACCATCAGGCATGAAGTCACCCATATCTTTGTTTACCAGGAAAATGGTAATCAATGGCTGACACCAAACAATCGTAACAGAGAGTGTATTGATGAAGCTTATGCGTGGTATTACCCCTGCGCGGGTATGGAGGATCCGGTGATGATGTATCCTGACGGGATATCACAAAATATTTCGACACTCATTGCAGTTCAGGACCTAGTTGATCCTAAAGGAGGTGCAAATACGCTTAATGAAATTGACCATGGTCATTATCATAATCAAAAAGCGGTAGCCTCTGCCTGGTGGGCGCTCAGGAATACTTTTACTGAGGATGGTATGAACCAGAGGTTGCATCAATGTATCGAGGATTTGAGGAAAGGTAATGTTTCACCCAGGGATCATTACAACCAACTTTTGTTGCTTGATGACAATAACGACGACCCGCTGGACCTGACCCCTCATTTCAACCAGATCAACCTGGCATATTTTCTCAGGGGAATGAATTACTATCCATATACTGCAACCTGCGATCTCAATGGACTTAGGAGGAATGTCTTTAGTTGGACAGAAGACATTTATGCCTATGCATTATGTTGCCCTACGAACGAAAATGTCAGAACCTATATCGTTAACCATAAAACAAACGATCAATGGAAAATCAACAGGACTTTAAAAGATGTTTCGGATGGCTTTGAAACAATATTCACAGATAATTTCGGGGGCTTTAATGAGACAAAAGTTTGGGACCGCCTCGGAAAGGCTCCCCTTTTTGGTAATGGATTCGATTTGATCGTTGATGTTGGGTTTGATTGGATAAACTTCACAGGAAGGCCTTTCAGGTGGAATAGGATGTATGATTTTGATTTTGAAGGTAGGATCGATGGAAAGACAAGATTTTTTGTTATTCCACCTGAATATACTTATTTGATCCTGGATAATTCGCTGAGCATGTACATGGAAAATTATCTTGAACCGGTTAAATCGCACGTGACCAACTTTGTTGCCGATCTTCCCCCAATGAATGGTTTGTCTGCCATCAGCTTCAGTTCGGGCATAACCGGTGCAAACATTGTTTATCCCTACACTGTCATTATGGACGACAACGACCGCATGGCAGCCATAAATGCCATTAATTACATTTTTCCAAGTAATTTTGAAACCTCATTTGGTGGAGGGCTGATGCCTGCGTTAATGCAAATCCAGCAAACTAACCCTGAGGATCCATACAACATTATTTTTGTCAGCGATGGCTATGATCTTTATCCACCGTATGTAGGTTCAGTGATCGGTTCAGTACCTTACAATACAGATATCCACACGATTGCACTGGGGAACGAGTCCGATGAGGATTTGATGAATTTAATGGCAGTACTTACGCTCGGAATGTATTTTCATAGCCCGGATTTATACCTATTCCGTTCCATCCTCAATGCGATAAAAGAAGCAACCACCGGAGAGCAGGTTTTCTGCGACGAAACCTGGGAAATCCCACAGGGAACCGCCACGGTGAATTCCACAGTAACGTTCAACCTTGATAAGGAAGCCAACCATGTTACGATATTGTTGTCCAATACGACCGGTAATTTTACCCTTTCGGTTACCGATCCTGATGGTGAAGCAATTGATGTTTTGCCTTCGTTATGGTCATCCTACGATAAAATATTCCTCGAAAATCCATTGCCAGGCGAATACACAGCGAATATCACCGGAACTAATACTTACAGTGGAGGGCATTACAACCTGAGTGTTTTTGGGGTTTCGTTTGTTAACACCGGGTTCGACATCAATAAAAAGCGTTTCGGCATTGGTGAGCCTGCTATTTTGCAATTCAGCATCGAGGATTTGGTGCTCAGCGAGGCAAATATCGAATGTACTGTCCAGCAAGCGGATACATCCGGTGAAAAGCAACAGGTGAGCTTTGAGCTGATGGATGACGGTATGCACTGGGACGGGGAACCGGGTGATGGCATTTTTGGGAATGCATTTACCGAAACGGATGCGCCGGGAAGTTATAATTTTACCTGTAAAGCATCAGGTAATCTGCCTGATGGGGGCATTTTATCAAGATCATTTTTAAGGTCGGTCTATTTTACCGCCAATCCCGAGATCATTGTTACCAGGCCAGGAAATGGTGAAGTATTTATCGCAAACTCCCAGGAAAAGGTTGAATGGTTTCATTCTAACACTGCGGGTACTGTAAACATTACCCTATATCCGTTTGGTCTTGATTCATATGCTGTTCCCCTGCTTTCAGGTACAGCAAACGATGGTTCGGCAGAAGTAGAGATACCCGATATCTATTCAGAGACCTGCGAAATCGTGGTAGAGTCTGTTGAATACCCGGGGATAAGCGGAGAATCCAATGGAGTGTTCAGTATCGGAAAACCGGATATTTTTATCAGTATTGATGCAATCGCAGCTGGCGCCCGGGAAGGCATCGAAACCTTTGACCTTACATTCACCAACAACGCCATGGTTGAATGGAGCGTCGAAACCTCAGCAGAATGGCTTGAATTTATACCTGCTGCAGGTTCTGGTGACGCAACCATTGAGGTGCATTACGAGCGAAATGAAAGCATTGATCCCCGTTCATCACAAATTACCATCAATGCGGCACAATGCGTTACACCGGTTTCAGAAATTTCGTTTACACAGGAAGGGATTGATCTCTTTACAGTCAACATTCCACAAGGCTGGAGCGGAATTTCAAGCGTTGTACAACCTTTTGATGCCGATGTGGAAGAACTGATGCTCCCAGTTTTAAATCAAATGATTATCCTACAAGGCCTCGATGGTTTTTATTATCCCGATGGCATGATCAACACTTTGGGATTGTGGGATTCGCATCAGGGTTACGTTGTCAAAATGATCGAACCGGCAATGTTAACTTTCGAGGGTGTGCAGCTCGACTACTTTTCATTAAGTTTTGATGTTGGATGGAACATTATGCCAGTACTCAGCGAAACTCCAATACCTGTTGAAATGATTGACGATATTTTGGGTAATCATTTGGTCATTATAAAGGAGGTAGCCGGTTACAACGTCTATTACCCAGATTATGGGATTAATAGCTTAAGCGTTTTAGAACCCGGAAAGAGCTATTATGTTTTTGTTGATGAAGCCAGAGCGGTAAATCTTCCACCTCACTCAAATAATTCGCAAAATACAAATACGTATCCTGTAAATGGATATTTTAACCCTTGGAATGAAGTAACCAAGTCGCCGGAATCTCATCTGGTAATTTTTCCGAAAACATTATTCCATATGTTTCAATCCGATTACATGATTGGAGCATTTGATAAGGGACAAAATTGTGCTGGTATTGTATGGTCCAGCACTTTAGAATCAGATGTATCGTTAGGATTAAATGTGTTCCCTGATGATCCAACCACAAGTATTAAGGAGGGTTTTCATCCAAATGAAGGTATTCAATTTAAATTATTTTGCACAAAGACAGGCAATGAATATGTTATCCAGCCTTCCTTTGCGGATCAATCAAGCGATGATCTCAAGTTTACCCATAATGGTTGTGCGGTAGTTCAAAGTGTTTTAATCCACCAAGTGTCTTTACTGGAAAGTCTCGATAGTGTGCATCATTTTATTGAGATTTATCCTAATCCTACACAGGGAATTTTCACCATCGAAGGCAGCATGGATCTCATAAACGTTAGGGTTTTCAATGCTTTTGGTGTGGGAATATTTTCCGGTTCGTTGCATTTACCGGCCGGGATTGATTTAAGCAGTCAGCCGAAGGGTGTTTACTTTATCCGGATGGAAACAGAAACGGGTTCGCTATTCCGGAAGGTGGTCGTCAACTGAGTTTTCATTACCTGAGACTGACCGGCTTGAAGAGGCTGACTTTTTTCTTTACATAGTGCTTGCCAGAAAACACCTTGAATGTGATTTTCAACGATTTATTAACCCCGCCCTTCCCACAGGGATCCCTTCGGGAAAAGGGAGTAAATCGTTGAAAATCATTGCTCCCTTTAGGGTTGGGGCAAACAATGATTTTCAACATTAAGAGTTTTCTGGCAAGCACTGCTTAACTGCAGAGTTAACAAAAATTAGTCATTAATAATTTAATCCTAAGCGCCTTTGAAGTGAGTAAAGAATGTTAAGGCAGCCTCTTTTTGTGGATGCTGATTTTTACGAATTTTCCTCACCCCCTTGCAAAATTATGAGAATTGAAGTACCTTTGAACGGTTTAAAAATTAGCTGCTATGAAAACAACAACATTTATTTTTATCCTCTTTTGCGCATTGATAATCAGCCTGTTTACCATTCCAAATCCTATTGGGACTTGAATACACAGGTTCTTTCTCGAACATGCAGATGCGTGTGCGCGATGCGTTTGGCAGGAGAATCCCTATTAAATGAACACTATGATGTACAAATTACCAAAAAATAAATTAATTACAATCTAAATCTTTAATTATGAAAACACATTTCTTTAACACAGTCATTTTGCTGCTGGCCATTACCTTCCTGCAGGCTCAGCAAATCATCACCGTTTCAAACGATGTTAATTTTGTGGAAAATCCACCTTATTCTTTCAACAACCTGCAAACGGCCCTTGATTACGCTGCAGCCCACCCCGGGCCGGATTACACGATTTTGGTTTGTGGTACGCCAACTCCTTATGGAGGCGTTACCATTACTTCTCCGGTAACTTTGTACGGCGCAGGATATCATCCCGATAGCCAGTTTGGTTATCCCACTTCAATCAATAGTATTGGATTATACGGCGGTTCCGGCACAACCATTATGGGATTTTTGGTAAACACCATATATGTCGGGGAATACACTGACGGAATCAATGACATTAAAATAAAAAGAAACAGGATTACCGGCAGCATCACCCGGGGTGGGATTTTTGGCGGTGGTGCACATTTTAACTGGTTAGTTGCCAATAATATCATCAATACAATTAGTGCCAAGGGCAATCTTTTTAATACCTTGATCACCAATAACATTATTTCCAACCAGATTAGTGGCTACTATGCCGGCAGTAGTGTAATCATAGCCAATAACATTTTTCTTGAATATACAGGCTCTGTTTTTTCAGAGGTTCATAGCGCGATCATACAAAACAACATCTTTTTTGGCGTTTCGCCTTTAGGGGCTTACAACAGCGCCTTTGCTGCCAATTTATGTACCTGCCAGTATAACATCGATTTTGGAATTGGCATACAACCCTATATGAATACTGAAGACCCGGACTTCGAAAATGTTCTTGGGGAAGAGCCTAATGACATTTTTGTTGATGCAGGCAATAACCCACCAGGTCCTTATGACTATGCATATGATTACCATCTTGATCCTAACTCTGGAGGAATTGGTGCAGGGACTAACGGATCAGACGTTGGTATTTATGGTGATTTCCATTTATTTCCCATTGGTGGGGTATCACCCTATATTACCAGTGCCCCGCCCCCGGTACCGCAGATCACCCTGATGAACATCTTAACACCCAACGTTGCACCGGGTGGAAAAATTAAGGTGCATATCAAAGCCAGGGCACAGGAATAATAGCCGGGAGGAACGATCATGAAAAAGATATTTTTACTACTGTTTTTATGTTGCAGCCTGTTGATAAATCTGGCCGGACAGATACAACCTACTATTACGGCCATGGAGTTTTTCTTTAATAAAGACCCTGGCGTTGGTTTTGGCTACAATTACACTGTATTTGATCCACCACTTCAATATTTTGAAATAGACGAGGTGGTTGAAATAAATTTGGACGATATTAATCCCAATGACCTGGAGGAAGGATTTAACACGCTTTATGTTCGTATTTTGGGTGAAGAGCCGAATGATTGGAGTTTACCGCAGGGCCGCCTGGTTTATATTCTTAAGGATGAAGAGGAAATTATGGCCAGGCCATTTAACAGGATAGAGTATTATTCTGGCGCAGACCCGGGAACAGGCTACGGAACCATTGACTTTAACGATACTTATGAAAAAGATACTGTTGTTGAAATACTTGGAGAAGAGGGAGATAGTTTTCAACATCTTTACTGTCGCTTAACGGGTGAAGAGGGCCATGATAAGAGTTTACCACAAGGCAGGATGTACTATGCCTATAATGAAGAAGAACTTCCGGAGGCCAAGCCCTTTAATAAAATAGAGTACTATTCAGATGCAGACCCGGGAACAGGCTACGGAACCATTGACTTTACCGAAACATATGAAAAAGATACTGTGGTTGAAGTACTTGGTGAAGAGGCAAATAGTTTTCACTTTCTGTATTGTCGTTTAACAGGTGATGAGGGGCCAGGAGAGGCATCACGAATAAGTGATGCTCACGATAGAATGTATTACGCTTATAGTGAAGAAGAATTGCCGGAGGCCAACCCCTTTGATAAAATTGAATATTATTTTGGTGAAGATCAGGGGGTAGGTGCCGGGATAATAATTCACATAGCTAATACCTATGAAGCTGATACGGTGGTTGAAGTTCTTGGCGGAGAGCCTAATGATTTTCAATTTTTATATTTCCGTTTAACCGGTGAGGAGGGACACGAAGTGAGTTTACCACAGGGCAGGATGTTTTATTATATGGATCTGCAGGAGTTGCCCGTTACCACTCCAATCAGTTTCATTGAGTATTATGTGGATACGGATCCCGGGCCTGGTAATGGAGAGCCCATCACTATTCCGGAGAGTGATACAATTGACCTGGTGATACAAATAAATGTTGCAGGTTTCGGCCAAACCAAAAACAGTGAAAGCCTCCAACTGGGCATGCACGATCTGTTTATCCGTGTAAAGGATACGGCGGAAACCTGGAGTGTGCACCATGCTGCATCCTTTGAATATTTCAGGGGAATCAGTTTAAAGGTTTTTCTGGAAGGCCCGTATGAGGATACGGTAATGGGTACTGCCCTTTCAAATAAGGGTTTTATCCCATTGGAACAACCCTATGATGTTTCGCCCTGGAATTACGATGGAACGGAAAGCGTTGCAGAAATTCCACCCGATGTGGTGGATTGGGTGTACATGGAGTTGCACGATACCACGAATGCATCTTATATTTCAGATGCCACAATGATTGACAGGAGAGCAGCCTTCCTGAAAAAGGACGGTTCGGTTGTTGGCCTTGACGGCATTTCGCCACTTGTGTATGCTGCGGAAATCCCGGTAAATAATCTTTATGTTGTGGTTTGGCACAGAAACCATTTGCCGGTTTTGTCAAACTTCGGGGTAACGGAAGTTGACCTTCTTTTTACCTACGATTTTACCACTTCTGCTGACCAGGCGTATGGAACCGATGCACAAAAGGGCTTACCCAATGGCGTTTTTGGAATGTTCGGAGGGGATGGCAATGCAAGTGGTATTGTTGATCTTACGGATAAAATTATTTGGATGAATGAGGCCGGCAAAGCCGGATACAAAGCAGTGGATTTTAACCTGGACGGACAGACAGATAATAAGGATAAGAATGATGTATGGGATCCTAATCAAGGTAAGGGTTCACAGCTACCTGATAAAAAATAGCCGGGGTGAAAAAAACGCATGTAACACCCATGTCTAACTTTGGTGTAAGGGGTTCGGTTCAAACATAGCCACATTCATGCATTTTAGCATTGCAGCATTCTAAAGGTCATAGGGTATATCTAAGAAGATGGTCTCTAATACCGGATTTTTGGTTTTGAGGAAAACCTTAGCTGACATGGGATGATCTGTTGGTTAATCATGTGATCAACTTATTTGAGCCACTGAGATTTGCAAAATCCTGCAAATTGTGTTACCTTTGACAGCTCAAATACTTTGTAGCTATGAGAACGTCCGGGTGTGTTCTTGCAATATTTGCCCTGCTCTGCGGGTTCAATATTCTACTTTACGCGCAGGTGTTTTCCTCAAAAAGCACCTCAACCGGCGGTGAATTTGCACTGACCGGTGATGATCAGAGAGGTACCCGGTTTCCGGGGGAGGCAAATCGTGGGGGGTGTACCGACAGCCTTTATTCGGTTGGGTGTACTAACGGTAATCATATTACTTTCTTTAAGATTTATGACCTTGAGTTATGGGATGAATTTTGCACCGGTAATCCTTCTTGGTATCATTCTTTCGGATACTATGTTCATTTGCAGGCCGGATTGGTGCATAGTGTCTGGATTGGCAGTGGTTCCTACGATCTTTTTCTGGATATGTGGATAGATTTTAATAACGACTTCCTCTTCACACCGGATGAACTGGTGTTGGATGATGTTTTTATTTATTCCGGATGGTTTGACTGTGT
>JACZJL010000128.1 GCA_014860585.1 Bacteroidales bacterium
CATCATACACAATTACTAATTCAAGTGCTTTTCCTTTAAGCGGTCAGCTGTTAAATCTTCCTTTACCTGCCGATCTTGACAATCAACCTGTAGCCTATTTGAGATGGCTCATGACTGAAAATGTTTCGATCAATAATTCTATGGTCACCAATGATGGAACCAACCGGATTGATGATATTTTTATAAAAGGGAATTATTTTGCCACTTCTATCAATGGTTCAAATGATGCCAGCGGGGTAGTTTTCCCATTGGGCACAAGTGTGGTAACCTATACAATTACCGAAACGGTCAGCGACCAGTATTCGGTTTGTGATTTTACGGTCACAGTTGAAGATGAGCAGACGCCTGAAATAACCTGCCCGTCATCAGTTTTTCAAAGTGCTGATGTGGGTCTTTGCTCAGCCAATATTTCCCTGGAATTACCGATAGTTTCTGACAATTGTACCCTTTCGCCAACAATTTCATACAACGTTTTCAATCCTGATAATTCCAGCAGTGGGCCATTTCCTTCTTCGTTAAACGAATATGACTTTTTGGTTGGTAATTCACTAGTTGAGTGGATTGTAACCGATGCAAGTTCAAACACGATAAATTGTTTTCAACAGGTTATCATTAATGAAATTTTACCTTATGCTGATGCCGGGTCAGATGCTGCGATGTGCTCTTCACAAGGCAGCCATGTGATTGCTGGTGCGTTTGCATCAAATTATGTCAGCTTGTACTGGAGCACAAGTGGTACAGGTTCTTTTTCAGCCGGACAGGGTACACTTACACCAAGCTATACATTAAGTGACGGCGATATTCTGAGCGGCCAGATCGTGCTTACGCTGACTGCTTCTGGTGGTTGTTCGGTTGCGAGCGACTTTATGGTATTAACCATCTGGAAGGAGGCCTCAGTATATGCCGGGCCGGACGCAGCTATAGCTGCAGGGCAAAATTACACACTTAGCGGAGCGACCGCCGGTAATTATAGCAGCCTCCACTGGACAAGTACTGGAACCGGTTTCTTCAATAATCCTGCTGCAGTAAATCCAACCTACATTCCATCTGAAGCGGATATTGTTACAGGTAGCATTGACCTGATGATTGAAGCGACTGGTTTTGGTGTTTGCGCAACAATTAGCGATGTGATGACCCTGACAATTCATCCCAACCCTATTGTCAATGCCGGCTCTGATGCTGAAATATGCACTACCGATGGAAGCTATTTCATTGAAAATGCACAGGCATTTAACTACACAACTGTTCAATGGACAACGAGTGGAACCGGAACATTTATCAATGCAGGTGCGATTAAGCCTACATACGTTCCAAGCCTTAGCGACAAAAACACAGGACAAGTACTGCTAACCATGGCTGCCACAGGCAATGGTGGTTCAGATAGCGATTTTATGGTACTTTCAATTTTCCCGCCACCCACAGCCAACGCAGGGAGTAACGCTGTTGTCTGCCAGGGTGACAGTTTTACGGTGGTGGAGTCTTCAGCGACACAGTATTCTGATTTGTCCTGGTCTCATAATGGGTCAGGTGAGCTCACAAACTACACCACATTAAGTCCAACATACATTCCGGCCCCAACTGAAACGGGACCTGTATTGTTAACATTAACCGCAAATGGCCATGGTACATGCGCAGCAGCAGTTGATGAATTCGTCCTGACGATTGCTCCATCGCCTGTTTCAAATGCAGGTGATGGTCAGGATTTATGTAACCAGGTGTTATTTGTCCTGAGTGGCAATGTCGTTCCAAACTCTACAGTCAAATGGACTTTGGAAGCGGGCCCCAATACACCCGCAATCTTCGACTCTGATAAGCCAAATGCACTTGTTGTCGGAGCCATTCCGGGCGTTTACACGTTTGTCTATACCGTAACACTTGGTTCATGTAAGGATTCCGATAAAGTAAGAATTGCCAATTGGGAAAATGTGATTTGTTGTGTGAATGCTGGCCCTGACATCTCAGTCTGTGATGTTACCTCTGTGGCTATGAATGCAGGTTCACCCATTGTTGGCATTGGAACATGGAGTCAGATGTCTGGTCCAAATACTGCGGTTATTGATGATCCGGTAAACAGTCAATCAACAATGTATGGGCTAATCCCGGGAACGTATATATTTAGATGGACAAATACAAATGGACCGGCTTGTTCGGTCATCTATGACGATATGATGCTTACCGTTGCTAATCCGGCAATGGCTTATGCAGGTCAAGACATGACCATTTGCCAAAATCAGTCTTATCAGCTTGATCATGCCACTGCTTCTAATTACATTTCACTATTATGGTCAACCAGCGGAACTGGATTTTTCAGCAACAGATATGCACTCAACCCTGTTTATACCCCATCTGCAAGTGATAAACTGAACGGAATTGTTCAATTGACACTCACCGCTTATTCATCCGCACCTTGTAGTCCTGCCATTCGTTCGATGTTGCTTACTTTGCAAGCGCCGGCATCATTGGAGGCCGTTAATGATATCCTTGGTCCAGTCAATGGTTATGAAGGCTCCCTGAATGCTGGGGTAGCAACGGAAAATGACCTGAGAAACGGATTGCCTGTTGAAGCTTCGCAAATAATCGCATCACTGGTTACCCCGGCAACTCCATTGATGCCAGGAAGCCCGGTACCTGCTTTTGATCCGGTTACCGGAATCGTGAGTGTTATTCCGCAAACTCCTTCAGGAATTTACTCGATTAGCTATCGGATTTGTGAAAATATCTGCCCGGAGAATTGCAGCCAGGCAACTATTTTCATCCAGGTAATTTCGGCGGAGATCGTTGCCAACAATGATAACTTCACCATGAGCCCGGTTAATGGTTATATTGGAGGGTTTGTTTCCGGCTCAATCTTAGCCAACGATGTGCTTAACAGTGTAGCAGTAAATGTCGATGAAATAAACGTCGAGCTTACTGATGATGGAGGTATGACGGGAGTAGTACTCAATGAATCCAACCAGGTGGTTATTCCGGCAAGTACTCCTGCAGGAGTTTATACTTTGACTTACAAAATTTGCGAAATACTTAATCCAGCCAATTGCGACGATGCATTGATTTTCGTTCTGGTGAATCCTCCCCCAATCGTTGCAAACGATGATGATTTTATTGCCAATCAGATAAATGGCTTTACAGGCGGTGTTGCCGGGAGTCTTTTGCCAAATGATCTTTTAAATGGAATCATCGCCCTGCAATCAGAAGTGATGATAGGTATTGTGTCTGACGGTGGTTTAACTGGAATTGCAACCGATATCGACGGTAATCTTGTGGTTCCGGGATTTGTAGCTTCTGGGACCTACACTGTAACCTATAAATTATGTGAAATACTCAACCCGGATAACTGCGATATGGCTGATGCAATCGTCCGGGTTATAAGTCCTGACATTATTGCCAACGACGATGACTTCATTGCAAGTCCGGTAAATGGAAATCATGGAGGAACTTCCGGCAATGTTTTAGCAAATGACTACCTTAATGGAAACCTTGTACATCAAGACGATATATTGATTTCGATTGTAAATGATGGTGGTTTAACAGGTTTGTTTATTGGTACGGATGGTTGGGTGGATGTTCCGGCTGGTACCAGTGCGGGAATTTACACTGCCACCTATAGCATCTGTGACTTGATTAATCCAACCAACTGCGATGAAGCAACGATTACTGTAAAAGTTTACACGCCACTCATAGCACTGAGAAAACTTGCAACGACTTCGAATTATGGTAGCGCCGGTGAAATGATCACATACACAATTTCTGTAGAGAATTCAGGGGCAGTGGAAATAAGCGATCTGGCTGTTGAGGATGTCCTTGCAACCAATGGACCTGTTTATGTTTCAGGTGATGAGGGAGCATCCGGGATTTTGGATGTTGGGGAAATTTGGATCTACTCTGCAACATACACCATTAAACAGAGTGATGTTGACGCCGGAACATTTACAAACACTGCAATTGTAACCGGTAATGACCCTAATGGTAATCCTTTATCAGCGGAGGACACTGAAACAGTTGTGGCAATAATCAACCCTGAGGTTGCCATAACAAAAGCCTGCACAACTATTCCCAATTTTTATATCGCTGTGGATGATGAACTGACTTATACCATTAGCATTGAGAATACCGGAAACGTCACACTTTATGACGTTTTAGTGACGGACCATCAGACAGGTCTGAACCAGACTTTTTCAATTTTGTCCCCGGGCGAATTGATCAACTTAAATACATCTTATTATGTTAGTCAGGCAGATATTGATGCAGGTAAATTTGATAATACAGCAACGGTTTCTGCTACATTTACTGCCGGTAACGCTGCTCCGCAATTTCTCCTCGACAATGATTCAGAGACTGTTTTTGCAGAACAACAGCCCGGTATCTTCGTTACCAAGGCCAGTACAAAAGTTCCAAACAGCTACAGCCAGCCAGAAGAGGAGCTCACCTACAACATTTCAGTAACAAATACCGGCAATGTGACCTTAAACAATGTTCTTGTCATCGACCCACTGACTGGATTATCACAATCAATTGCCAGTCTTGCCCCGCAATCATCACAAAGTTTCAATACTTCGTACACTGTCGGACAAGCTGATCTCGATGCAGGTCAGGTGGACAACATGGCCAATGCAACAGGGTTTTATTATGATGTCAACGGTTTACAACTGTCTGTAACATGTAATGATACCGAAACTGTCTATTCCAACCAGATTTCTGCCATCGGACTGATTAAAACAGCCAGCTACGATCAGAATACCGGGCTGATTATTTATACCTACAGTGTGACGAATACGGGTAATGTAACACTGTACGATATTGAAGTTTACGAACAGGAAAGTAGTTTTACTGGTTCAGGGATCTTACCCGTTCCATTGTTTTTCGCAGGTGGATCTTATCTTGGCGGTAATGGAGTTTTACGAGATATTGCTCCCGGTCAGCGGATCATTTTCAGAGCCAGTTATAGTGTAGAGCAGGCTGATATTGACGAAGGGTTTGTCAGTAACCAGGCACAAACTTCAGGGTTTACTTCCAATGGTGCTGTTATAGCCGACTTATCTGACTTTACGAGTAACCTGATGGATCGCCCAACAGTGGTTATATTTGAACATTATCCTGAAATTACACTAACAAAAGTGGCTGATCCTATGATCTATAATGAGATAAACCAGGAAATCAGCTACACAATTACGGTTAAAAATGAGGGTAATGTCACGCTTTCAAACATCATTGCTGAAGATCCGATGCTTGGATTGGTCACCAACATATTCACCCTGGCTCCAAATGCTGAAGTAACTTTCATGAATTCATACTTCATAACGATGGATGATCTGATTGAGGGAAATATTGTGAACACGGCAACCGTTGAAGGAAATGATCCGCGTTCAAATGCTGTGTATGCCGTAGATGAAGTTACCATTGTTGCTTTGTTTAGCGAAATAATAGCAAATGATGATGATTTTGGAACAATTGGCGATCCAGGTAAAAGCACCGAGGCTGGAAATGTGTTGGATAATGATTATTTCAAGGGAGTTAAGGTTGAACGGGATATGGTTAGCCTGGAGGTAGTATCAGCAGCTTCCGATCCGGGAGTTTATATTGATATAACTACCGGAAACTTGAATGTGCAGACAGGAGTTCCATCGGGTTCCTATGCTATTGAATATCGAATTTGTGAAATCGGGAATCCTGCCAACTGCGATAATGCGATAGCTACCATCGAGGTTTTAAGGCAATGTATTGAGATCAGTTCATGGGTTTATCTTGAAGGTGCTGCAGTTGATCCTTGCGGATTGCTGGATTATACATTTCCAATGCGCACTGATCTGAATGATCTACGCTTATTACCCGGACAAACCTTTGAAGATGTTTTCTTCGGAACACATTATACGCCTGCTGGGCAACCCTATAACGTAGCACCCTGGTTTTACAATGGTACCGAAGGCGATGGCTATGATTCACATGGTGATCCGTTGCATGGAAATGCAAACTATCCGTCTACTGTTGTTGACTGGATTCTGGTATCGCTTCGAAACGATCCTGAAGGAACAGGTGGCCCGGTTTGCCAGGCTGCCGCATTGTTGCATAACAATGGCGCCATTGAATTTATCACCGGGCATTTTACCTGTTGTAATCCTGGCCTGAACAGTGAGTTCTGGCTGGTTATCGAACACCGGAACCATATGATCGTTATGTCTGAGGAGGTCATTGGGATTGTCGGTGGAAAAATCACCTACGATTTTCGCGACAAGCAAACCTATGTTAACGATCCGTTTGGGTATGGAATTTTTGCCCGGCAAAAAGAGGTCCTTACAGGAACATTTGCCATGTTTGCCGGTAATGGCGAGCAGTTTATCAAAACAGAAGCTGACACAGACATCACATTTGATGACAGACGATTCTGGCAAGGACAGAACGGGATATTTGGTCATTACAGGATTGGCGACTACAACCTCAACGGCGATGTGAACTTCAACGACCGCACATTGTGGGAATTCAACAATGGCAGGTTTACGAGTGTGGTCAGGGATTAGAAATTTAGGCCGTTGTGCCCTAATTCTGAGGCTGTCTCAAAAGTAGTTCAATTGGATTTTCAACGGTTCGTGTTACATCCAGACTTTTGAGACAGCCTCTTGTTGATGGCTCGGTCCTTTGTCATTTGCGATTGCGGAACGCAGTCAGGCAGGGACGGAGAAACCTATTCTTTACGCCAAATCATTTTGCGAAAGCAAGTTTGTAACTGATTTGGAAGCAACATCAGGTCAAGAGGTCTGAATAACTAGTTTTCTTTTATCTTAAATTCTCTAAAAAAATAATCAGGTATCATTTTATGGAATTATTTTGCAAAAAAATTTAAAAAAAAGTTTGTTATCCAATTTTTTATTACTTTGGTGGTCTTAAATTAGCACCTGGTGTGTACGAATGAGTTGGTAGTTTATTTTCTCTCTAACAATTGCAATTGATTAAAATACAGTCTATTGAAAAAAATCTACTTTAAAACTATTGAAACCACCCGTTTTATAGCAGGAGTCTACTTGATGCTCTTGTTCCCTGTAATCACCACATTTTCAGGTAATCTACCTTTATGCTTCGACATGAAGGGTATGATCGTAGACAATCAGGAGCAATGGGTGAAAAATAATCCATTGCTGTTGGATCATGATAAAAATACGATTTCTTACCATACGTGCCCATCAGCAGCTGTGAATCGTAGCTTTTTAATTCTGTACCGGGCAATAAACTATACCATTTGTAAACAACCGTCATGCACCGGTTTGATTGACTGTGTTTTGCACTTCATGCCGAATGATCCGATGAATCCTGGCAAAGCCATGTTCTTCAATAAACCGATGCTTAAGTACTCCTTCACTGAACCTGATTTTTCCCTTTATAATCATTTTAAGTTAATCAGTAAAAAAATAACTGAAATACCTTATTTATTATTGACCAATATTCGGCCAATTGCCATAATGACAGATAGTAAATCATTAAATATCAAACGAGTTCGTTGTAAATTTGAATGTCAAGATATCTTCATATAAATTTCATCATCAAAATTTTTAGACTATGAAAATAAAAATAGTAAACAAGCAATGGAGTGAATTGATAAGGAAGCCTAGTTTTACTTTTTTTCCTTTGATGCTTGCTCTTTTTCTGTTCATGAACCAACAAGGTTATTCTCAGACGACCACTTACATGACCATACCTCAGGGATCGTTTATTGTAAACATGGGCGTGACTCCGCAAACGATCAATAACGGTCTGAAGCCCTATGGTTTGCTTTATGCACTGCTTCAGGCGAATTGCCCGGTGTATTGGGTGATTAATCCTTCAAAAATTAAAGATGGAACTGACTTTAGCTATAATGGTACAGACTTTAAAGGGGGGCCCTTCATCATCGACGCTCAATACCGGTCTGCTGCAGTAGATGCCATCATTTCCAACTGGGTGGCTCAGGGAGTAGTCGGCATAACCAACACATCACCTATCTACGATGTGCCGGTTTTTCTCACCTTCTGGAACCTACCCAGCTTTACAATGGATTTGAAGAACGGCAGTATTGCCGTTAAGTTTTTTGTCAATGCCGGCATTCCGGCATCTGCTTATGGAGGCGCCAGTTCCAACTGGAAGAATCCGGCCGACCTGGATTGTTGCGACGATATTTTTGTGATGCCCCATGCCGACCCCATCTGGTTAACCCATGGCCGGCTTTATACCTGGAACGAGGAATGTAAAGGCGCTATCTGGCTGGGCTGCCATGCCGGGAGCGCCCTGGAGGACATGTTTAAAAACACAGCGCCCGTTGATCATAACTTACAGACCAATTTCCTGGCAGAAAAAACAGGTCCTGCCATCGGTGGTGGGCCTTATTATCAAAATGCCCTGATTTTATGGGGGAACCACAGCAATGGCACTCCGCCTTATTCTTACGATCATCCCACCGATCCGATCATGCAGTTCATGGGTACCATTGATGCAGCTACACAAAATGGTTCAGAGCAGATTTTTATCCCTCTCGCACCAGGTTGGAGGCCAACTACAAAGGTGGGAGTTTACGATCCCGATCATCTCCAGCGTGCTTCCAACAGTTATGAGCATCGTCCCGCTATTGTAGCCTGGGGTCCCGGATTTGGCGAATCAGACCGGGGGGTAGTAATGCTCGAAGCCAGTCATGATATCTCAAAATTGGGTAATAACCCGGCCAGTGTTGCAGCACAGCGTGCTTTTTTCAACTTCGCCTTCTATACCTCTTCTTCCAGGTCGGAGGCCATACCTTCCATTGCTGACCTGCCCCCAATCATTTTTTCAGGGGAACCACAAGCCCTTTCCGTTACTTTTCCGGTTGGCATTGACCCCGATGACTACAGCATCCAGTGGTCGGCAAGTTGCGGGGGGGTATTTTCACCCAACAGCACCTCGCAGTCAGTATCTTTTACACCTGATGCCACCCCTTCACCGACAAACTGCCAGATCGCAGTGACGGTAACGGATGTTTGCGGCAGGGTAACTTTTGATACAGAGTCGGTTACAGTTACCTGCAACCTTGGATTATCATCCTCGGTTACCAATCCCTGCTATAATACCCCGAACGGTGGAGCAATAACGGTAACGGTTTCCAGTGGTTCCGCCCCTTACGCGTACAGCTGGACCAGGACTGAAGGCGGTTCAGGATCAGGCAGTGCCCCTGCATCACCATTCACAATTACAAATCTCCAGGCCGGCAGTTATACCGTTAATGTTTCGGAGAATGGCGGTTGCTCGGCAAGTTTTAATGTAACCCTCAGCCAATCTCCCCAGATCATTATCACCGCAACGCCCACGCCCGTTACCTGCAACGGCGGCTCCACCGGCAGCATCAGCACCAGCGTGAGTGGCGGTATTCCAGGCTTTACCTATGCCTGGACGAAAATCGGTGTTCCCGGCTTTTCAGCTTCCACTGCCAACCTGAGCGGGCTGTCAGCCGGAACCTATAACCTCACGGTGACCGACAGCAAAGGTTGTGTGGAAACCAAGGAGGTGGTGGTGACCCAACCGGACGACATTACAATCACACCATCGGTGACCAACGTAACGTGCAAAGGATTCAACAACGGGCAAATCTCGCTCAGCGTGAGCGGTGGCAACCCCGGCTATACCTACCTGTGGAACGACGGCAACAGCAATCAGAACCGCACCGGCCTGGCGCCCGGAAGCTATTCGGTGACTGTGACCGATTCGAAAAACTGCACCAAAACCCTGAGTGGGATTGAGGTGACCGAGCCTGCAGCAGCCCTCACTGTGGTGCTTGATTCGAAGGTGGATGTGGAGTGTTTCGGACAATCCACCGGTGCGATCAATATTACAGCAAGCGGTGGCACAGGCTCATACAGCTACAGTTGGACAGGCCCGGGTGGCTTTACCTCGGATGATGAAGACCTCAGCAGCCTGGCTGCCGGCAACTATTCGCTTACTGTTACCGACGCCAAAAACTGCACAGCCAGCCTGCAGGTAACCATCGGTCTGAATCCTGCAATGGTGCTGAGCACTACGCCCACCTCTCCCACCTGCCCGCCTGACGGCGACCAGAATTTTGCCGATGGCGCCATAACCCTTACGGTTAGCGGAGGCGCCGGATCCTACACCTTCGACTGGGCCGACATTGGCAATCCCGGAGAATTCACCGACCCGCAGAACCGGACCAATCTGATGGCAGGCACCTATACAGTGACGGTGAAAGACGCCAACAACTGCACTGCTACCACCTCGGTTACGCTCAATTATCTGAATCCCAATCCGGTGCAACCTTCATCCATAGGACAATAAAACCCGAAACAATGAAAAATAAGAATTACACTAATAATATGGAAGCAAATAAAATTGTATTCACTAGTTTATCTCCCAGGGTAACATTCAGAAAAATCTGGCTGGTATTGTTACTTTTATTGATCCTTCCAGTTTCAATGATTGCACAGGTAACCAATACAAAAACGGTTGATAAAGCCACAGCAGCACCCAACGACATGTTAAATTATGGTGTAACAGTTGGTTATCAGGGGAATGAACAACTCATAAACGTACGGGTAATTGATCCCATTCCCACCGGAACAAGTTACGTTACAAGCAGTGCCAATGCAGGTGGTACCTATGGTTCCTACACTCCCCTGGCCGGAGAAAATGGCCTTGATACTGAGGGAGGCCCATTAGGAACAGTTACACTTGAAACCAGTTTAACACCAACCGTAAATTTTATCATTACAGGCAACAGTATCACACTTACATTTAATGTAAAACAAAACAGTGGCTCAACGGTAAATAATGTTTCACCAGCAGATTTTACTGTTGAGGGTGGTAGCTATACCATTATTTCAGGCCCGACACCAACTTCACAGAATGTACCAACCGGTGCAACTGGTGTTAACTTTTCATGGGTCATTCAGCTTGATCAACCCGGGGAATATGTTTTTTCTGCGTCTGCAGCCAATGATACCGAAACTTATATCTGGCCATCGGCAACATCAACAAGTGTGTTTTCAGCTTTGCACGGAGGTACCAATGTAGTTGCATGGAGCCTGGGTTCAAATACCGCTGCTATACCCAACGAAATCATCATCAGCGGTGCTCCGGCCGGAGTTTATGGTTTCAGGGGTAACACTACACAAACCTTCTCGCGTTATGGTTTAACCAGTGCAGGATGGACAGCCAGGCAAGATTATGGCTTTAATATAGCCAAAGGTGGGGCATTGACAACTGACGGAGATTCCATCATTTATGGGCTTCAGGGTGGTGGTCAGCAAAGATTTAGGAAGTATAATACAATTACAAACCAATGGACCGCCCTCACCAACACAGGAGCAAATGTCAATGAAGGGGGTGCTTTGGTGTTTCTCAGCATTGGTGGAGCAGATTCTGTTTACGCTTTTATGGGTAATGGGAAGGGATTTCGCCGGTACAACGTGACTGCGAATACCTGGACGGCCAGAGCTGACGCGCCGGAAAATGTAAAGTGGGGTGGAGCACTTACTACCGACGGCACATACATTTATGCTTTTAGAGGGGATGGCAAAAAAAACTTCTGGAAATATGATCCGGCAACAAATACATGGTCATCCCTGGCTTTAATGCTTGAAAATGTCAAAGCGGGAGGTTCTTTAACTT
Organism: Bacteroidales bacterium; assembly: GCA_014860585.1. Lineage (NCBI taxonomy): Bacteria > Pseudomonadati > Bacteroidota > Bacteroidia > Bacteroidales > Bacteroidales bacterium. Next base: position 11,614 of record JACZJL010000128.1, read on the forward strand.
ATCTCAATGGTCATATTTATGCTTTTCAGGGAGATGATAAAATCGGATTTTACCGATATAACATCATCGCAAATAGCTGGACAAAGATGGCAAATACACCTGCCAAAGTGAAAGAAGGCGGCGCTTTGACAAATGATGGTACAACTATTTACGGCTTACAGGGTGACAATTTTAACGGTTTCTGGCGCTACAACCCAGCTACAGATACGTGGACAACCCTGTCAAATTACTACAACAATCTAACTGTTAAGGATGGTGGTGCGCTGGTTTATGTGCCTCAGGCAGAAGTCAATGGTCTGTTAAATACTATTCATTCTTCAAGCAGCCTGGTTATTTCAGGAAGCAACATTGTAATAACAATGGAATTGATTGCCTCCAGCCCAGTTAGCGATGTTACCCCCGGAACAGTATCTGTTTCTGGGAATAATGGTGCTAGCGCAACTTATGTGAGCGGTCCAACCATAATAAGCACTGATGATGACATAGTTGATGCAAACGATAAGGTGATCTACCAATGGGTATATACCGCTAACTCCGGAACCAACCCGGGAAGTCTGACCTTCACCGCCGGTGCCACCGGTAATGGTGGAACCACTGATTTTGGTTCAGCAACCACAAACAGCACCCTGGTTACACCTTTGCTTACTTTCCAGTCTAGTGTTGATGAAACGGCTCCATTGGTCATAAAAAACTCGGCAATCTTAACTGAAACCTCGGGTAGTATTTTTAATTCAACAAGTAATGTTACTGAAACTTCAACTGCATGCAATTTAAACGTTGAAATTACCGGTTACACCAATGTTTCATGCTTTGACGGTAATGACGGTGAGATTGATCTTACTGTAAATGATGCTGTGGGTACCTATACAGTATCATGGGTCGGACCCGATAGCTATCAGAGTAGCGTTGAGGATATCAGTGGCCTCGAAGCTGGAACTTACACTGTAACGGTTACCGACAGTAAGGATTGTGTCGATCAAACAAGTGTAACGTTAACCCAGCCCACAGCCCTGGTTTCTTCACTGATCTCAAAAACCGATATTGACTGTTTTGGTGAAAATACCGGAACTGTTAATTTTTCAGGTTATGGGGGAACAAGTACTTACACCTACAGCATCGATGACATAGAATATTTTCCTTCAGGTACTTTCACAGGACTGGCCGCTGGCACGTATACTGCCTATGTAAAAGATGCCAACTCATGCGGACCAGCCACATTTTCGTTCACCATCACCCAGCCATCAGCGCCACTTGCGGTGGATGTTAATGTTTCGCAGCCCACTTGCTTTGTGGATGGGAGCATCACCCTTGATGTCAGTGGCGGAACTTCGCCTTACACCTACGATTGGTTGGATTTGCCGGGTAGCAACAACCCTAAAAACCGCTCAGGATTGCTGCAAGGAGATTACGATGTTACGGTTACCGATGCAAAAGGTTGCAGCGTTGCCACCGGTACCTTCACA